>JAQWPM010000022.1 GCA_029245345.1 Longimicrobiales bacterium | reverse complement strand
CTTAGGAGCGGCTTTCTTGGCTGCGGCTTTCTTCTTGGGAGCGGCCTTCTTGGCTGCGGCTTTCTTCTTAGGAGCGGCATTCTTGGCTGCGGCTTTCTTCTTAGGAGCGGCTTTCTTGGCTGCGGCTTTCTTCTTGGGAGCGGCCTTCTTGGCTGCGGCTTTCTTCTTAGGCGCGGCTTTCTTGCGCGCCGGAGCCTTCTTAGTAGCCGGGCGCTTCTTCGCGCCTGCCGCTTTCTTCGCGGCCGGTTTCTTGGCCGCCGGTTTCTTCTTGGCCGGAGCCTTCTTCTTTTTGGTCGCCATGAGGGATTCCTCCAGAACGATGTTGTGCGGGGTCGAACGTGCGTTGACGATAGAACCCTATGTACACGCTTCTGCGTTCGGTACGCAATAGGCGCGGCCGCGCAGAATGTACCGTATGTCGGGCAGGGACTTTAGCGGTCACACCGTATGTAGTATTCGTGTCGCGTCGGTCGCGCGCTTCGACTATCGTTTGCTGCCTGAAGGGACTGCCTCGAACGCGTCGTGCGCCGACGACCCATTGACTTGGACTTGATCCGACTCTCTACCGCGGATTTCCTGCGAGAGCTCCGTCGACGCGGGGCGCGTCGCCTTCGTGATGTGAGGTTCCGAAGGAATCGGAATACCATCTGGTCGTTGACCCAAAATGGTAGAGTTCTCAACGTTCATGAAGCGTTCCAGCACGCCTCTCCCGACCTTCTTGATGCGTTCGCAACGATCGCGCTGGAGGGTGGCCTGTCGACCCCAGATGCGGAAAGAGCGTCCGTCTTTGTTAGTGACTGGCCGCAGCTTAAAGCGGCCATCCAGGCGTTACGCACAGAGCATGATGAGCGGCGACGGTCGATTGATGATCGTGGTGCTTCTGACGCGACCCACTGCTGCGCGACCCCCGAACAACGCAAATATCTTCGACGCCTCTATGTGTACTTCAATCGCACTCGTTTTGGCGGCGCGCTGCCAGGCGATGTGCCGGTGCGCCTGAGTAGTCGAATGAAATCCGCGCTCGGACACATGCTGCCTGGCGAGAGTGGCGGCGTTCGGTACGTCGTCGAGGTCGCTCTGAATGTGGACTTGCTGCTCGACGGAAATGGAGCTGAAAGGGTCGACACTCTGCTACACGAGATGGCACATGCAGCGGACTACTTGGAGTCGGGCAACCGAGGACACGGACGGTCGTGGAGAGAGTGGGCGATGCGCGTTGGCTGCGCACCAGAACTCGTCTATGAACGACCGGTTCGCCGCAGAGCGCGTCGCGGGGACACCGTTACTCGGGTGCCCCCGCTTCCGCATGCGGTTCGGCAGGTCGCCTGATCGCGCCTACGGCGACAGCCAGCCGAAGGCTCCGGCCGTGAGGAGGGGGTAGAAGAGTCCGTCAAACATCGATCTGGCCGGCGTCACCCAGTTTTGTTGGAACCAGAGCGAGCGTTGAGGTAACGACATCGCATAACAGCAGAAGGCGATCGTACCAGTGATGCGGAAGACTCGGAGATAGTCCGCACCTGGCCCAAGCATTCTGCTACCGAGGTAGGCCGCGATAACCGAGACGATGACGCCGTAAACGAACCATTGAATCAACTGCCCCGTCATGTTTGACCAAGCATCCGCCGGAAAAACTGTGACGGTAGCGATGGGGCCTTTTTCAACCTTTGCCAGGAAGGCTTCGGACCGCATCACCTCGGTGCCGCCGGCAAAGGGGAAGAGGTAGTCACCCGGAGTCAGGCCGAACGGGCGAAGCGCGTCCATGACACCGTCTTCGTCGGGCACCTTTTGGAAGCCGTTCGCATGGTACTTGGGGACTATGTGAATGACTGAGCTGCCGACGAACACAAGAACTGCGGCAAGGAGAATCGGGGCCCAAAGGGAGAGGATCGAGACCGTATAGCCTCCTGCGGGGACGGAAGGGGAGTCGCGGATCCACGCTAGAGTCGACTGCCGCGATCGCCTGCTCCTCACCAGCCGCGTCTACCAGCCGGACGAGTGCCGTAACCATCGGCTGTTCGTTCTCATCGTCGAGAACGCTACCCACGAAGGTCTGGGCTGCGAGAAGGCCCCCGAGGGTTGCGACTCCCCGCGTGGGTGTGACTCCTCTGCCTTCGTCATCCCTCCTCCAGCTAGCGTGCCGCCTTCACAGCCTCCACGACAGCATCCACCGTGACGCCGAACTTCTCGTAGAGGACTTCCGCCGGAGCAGAAGCGCCGAAGTGGTCGATGCCGACCGAGTGCCCGGCATCTCCTGTCCAGCGAATCCACCCGAACGTGCTCGCCGCTTCAATGGATACGCGGTTCTTTATCGAAGATGGCAACA
Organism: Longimicrobiales bacterium; assembly: GCA_029245345.1. Taxonomy (NCBI): domain Bacteria; kingdom Pseudomonadati; phylum Gemmatimonadota; class Longimicrobiia; order Longimicrobiales; species Longimicrobiales bacterium. The sequence goes on along the minus strand of JAQWPM010000022.1, from coordinate 195,338 downwards.
CGGAGTCGCGGTACTCCGAGTCCTGCTGTTGGAAGAGGTGCCAACTCGGGAAGCTGACGACTCTTGTGGGGATGCCCTCCGCCTCGAGTCGGTCTCTAGCTGCAACGGCGAGCTCAAGCTCAGAACCGCTCGCCATCACGATGGCTACCGGCGTGCCGTTTGATGCATCTTGAAAAACGTAGGCGCCGCGTCGTAGTCCCTCAGCCGAGGCGACTTGAGACCGATCGTACACTGCGACTTTCTGTCGACTCAAGGCCAGCCAGCTCGGACCGTCCGTGCGCTCCACAGCGACACGCCACGCGACTTCGGTTTCGGCCGCATCACCCGGACGCAAGTCACAGACGTTCGGGATCGCTCGGAGGGCAGGGAGTTGCTCGACGGGTTGGTGCGTGGGTCCGTCCTCTCCAAGACCGATCGAATCGTGACTGAACACGTAAACGACCGGCAGTCCCATGAGGCCCGCGAGCCGGATGGCGGGACGCATGTAGTCCGAAAAGATCAAGAACGTGCCCGCATACGGCCTGACTCCACCGTGCAGGACCATGCCGTTCATGATCGATCCCATGGCGTGTTCGCGGACACCGTAGTGGACGACACGGCCACCGGGCGTTTCCGGCAGGAGGCTCTCCGCTCCGGCAATGTCCGTCTTGTTGGATCCGCCCAAGTCGGCGGAGCCACCGATCAGGTTGGGAAGACCGGCGGCGACTCCCTGGATGACCTTGCCCGACCAGCCGCGCGTGGCGTCGCCCTTCTCCACGTTGGAAAGGTCAGGGACTTCATCGTCCCACCCGGTGGGCAGTTCGCCTGCGATTGCGCCGAGGTATTCGGCAGCCAATGCGGGGAACTCAGCAGCGTATACGCTAAAGCGCGCGTTCCAGGTATCCTGAATACGCTCACCCTTGTCGACGCAGGTGCGCCAATGTGCCTTCGCGCCGTCGTCCACATGGAAGGGCTCGAGGGACGGGTAGCCGAGATTCTCCTTCGTAGCTTTGACTTCGTCTTCGCCGAGCGCTGCTCCGTGAGATGCTGACGTGCCGGCCTTGCCTGGGCTTCCGTATGCGATGACAGTCCGCAATACGACTAGCGAAGGACGCTCGGTTTCGTTCTTGGCTTCGGTGATCGCCAAGTCGATGGCTTCGAGATCGTTGCCGTCGTGTACGTGCACCACATGCCAGCCGTAGCTCTCAAAGCGCTTCGCGTGGTCCGTCGACATCGAAAGATCGGTGCCACCCTCGATGGTGATCTTATTGTCGTCCCAGATCCACATGAGTTTGCCGAGCTTCTGATGACCGGCGATCGCGGCTGCTTCGTGCGATACACCTTCCATCACGTCGCCATCGGAGCAGAGCGCGTAGGTGAAGTGGTCGACGATCTCGTGTCCGGGGCGGTTGAAGCGCGTCGCGAGCCAGCGTTCCGTGAGTGCCATCCCCACCGAGTTCGCGACACCCTGACCGAGCGGACCGGTTGTTGTTTCGACGCCCGGTACGTGCCCGTATTCCGGATGGCCGGCTGTGGGTGATCCCCACTGCCGGAAGTTCTCGATGTCCTGCGCGCTCAGTTCGTAGCCGCTCAAATGCAGCAACGAATAGATGAGCATGGAGGCATGACCTACCGAGAGCACGAACCGGTCGCGATCGATCCAGTCTGGGTCGGTCGGGTTGTGACGGAGGTGTCGGTGGAAGAGCACATACCCGACCGGCGCAAGCGCCATCGGAGTCCCGGGGTGGCCCGAGTTGGCTTTCTGGACCGCGTCCATGGAAAGGACGCGGACTGCATCGATGGCTAACTGTTCGACGTCACTCATCCGACGACGAAGTTGACGAGACGGCCCGGTACATGAATCACGCGACGTTCCTCCACACCTTCTAAATGACGCGCGACGTTCTCGTCGGCGCGGGCTGCGGCGATCACTTCTGCTTCTGCGGTATCTGGTGCCACCCCGATCGTCCCACGCAGCTTCCCGTTTACCTGGACCGCGACCTTCACGGTGCTTTCCACCGTCTTGGCCTCATCATACGACGGCCAGTGCTTGCCGTCGAAGATGCTTCCTTCGTGTCCGTAGTGCTCCCAGATCTCTTCGGCCATATGCGGGGCGAATGGGGCGATCATTCGGATCAACGGTTCGACTTCTGAGCGGCTCGCCTGGCGGCCCCCGGAGCGAATGGTGTTCAGGCACTCCATCATGGCAGCGACCGACGTGTTGAACCCGAGCTTAGGCATCTGCTCGGTCGTCTGCTTGATGGTCTGATGGACCTTACGCTCCACATCGACGTCTGCGGGCGCGTCTCCTGCAGACATGGCCGTATCGAAAAGACGATGCAGGAACCCGTATGGGCCCTGAATGCCCTCGGCGCGGTAGTCGCCACCCTCTTCGTACGGCCCCAAGAACATGAGATATGTGCGGAACGTGTCCGCGCCGTATTCGTCGATGATGGGGTCGGGGACAATCACATTGCCCTTCGACTTCGACATCTTCGCACCTTCGGCGATGATCAGCCCGTGCGCCCGGAACCGCGTAAACGGTTCCTCGAAGTCGATGTGGCCCAGGTCCTTCAGCACCATGCTCAGGAAGCGAGAGTACATGAGATGCAGGACCGCATGCTCGTTGCCACCGATGTACACGTCGACCGGCAACCACTTGCTAGTGACGACTGAATCGAACGGCTTGTCGTCGAAGTCGGTCGACGGATAACGTAGGTAGTACCAACCCGAGTCCAGAAACGTGTCTGACACGTCGGTCTCGCGTCGAGCGTCGGCTCCGCACTCTGGGCAGGTGGTCTGATACCACTCTTCCACCCGAGCGAGGGGGCTGATGCCGGAATCGTCCGGCTTGAAGTCCTCAACGCGAGGTAGAATGACCGGTAGGTCCGTCTCGGGCACGGGCACGAAGCCACATTCATCGCAGTGGATGATCGGGATTGGCGGGCCCCAGTATCGTTGCCTTGAGATACACCAGTCGTGTAGGCGGAAGTTGACCTTGCCTTCGCCCCAACCGTTCCCTGCGGCCCAGTCTGTGACAATGCCGACAGACTCGCTCACGTCGGTGCCGTCGAACTGGCCAGAATGCACCAAGGTGCCCGGCCCAGCGTAGGCCTCTTCGAGCGGCGTGTCCGCGCTGTCGTCCGGACCGGCCACGACCCGTAAGATCGGCAGGTCGAACTGGGTCGCGAAGTCGAAGTCGCGCTCGTCGTGTCCTGGTACGGCCATGATGGCGCCGGTGCCGTACTCCATCAGCACATAGTCGGCGATCCAGATCGGAATCGCCTCGCCGGTGGCAGGGTTGTGGCAGTGGCCGCCCGTGAACACACCGGTCTTCGTCTTATCATTCTTCTGACGTGCGACCAGGTCGGTGCGTTTGGCTTCCTCACGGTATGCGAAGACGGGCGGACGGTGCCCGTCCTCTGTAATGGCGTCCACCATTGGGTGTTCCGGCGACAGCACGATGTACGTCGCACCGAAGACTGTGTCAGGTCGGGTCGTGTAGACCTCGACCTTCATGTCAGTCTCGTTGCCTTCGCCGTCGAGAACGGGGAAGTGCAGCTGAGCCCCTTCGCTCCGACCGATCCAGTTGCCCTGCGCTTTCCGCGTCGTGTCCGACCAGTCGATATCCGCCAGGTTGTCGAGCAGCCGCTGCGCGTAGTTGGTGATCTTAAAGAACCATTGGGCGATCCTGCGTTGCTCGACCGGGGTCCCGCATCGCTCGCACTCTCCTCCGATCACCTGCTCGTTGGCCAGCACGGTCATGCACGATGGGCACCAATTCACTGGCGCTTCTTTTCGCTCGGCCAGCCCTGCCTTGAAGAGCTGCAAGAAGAGCCACTGCGTCCACTTGTAGTAGGACGGGTCCGTGGTATCGACGGCGTGGTCCCAATCGAACATCCCGCCCGTACGCCGGAGTTGGCGCGTGAAGTTCTTCACGTTCGACGGGATTAGATCCATCGGGTGCGAGCCGATCTTCAGCGCGAAGTTCTCCGAGTGGATCCCAAACGCATCAAATCCGATCGGCTCGAAGACTTGGCGGCCCTGCATCCGCTGGAAACGCCCGTGCACGTCGGCGCCCGTGAACGCGTAGATGTTGCCCACGTGAAGTCCCTCAGCGGAGGGGTAGGGGAACATCATGAGGTTGTAGAACGGGTTTTCGGCGTTCTCGATCTCTTCGCGAGTGTGCGAGTTGGTGCCACGCTCGTCCCACAGGCGCTGCCACTTCTCTTCGATGGCTGACGGGTCGTAGCCGACGCGTTCTTCGTTGGACATGACGGGACTTCTATTAGGGGGCCGGCGACTGCTGCCGGGTACCGGGAATGCATGGAAGAACCGCTAACCTACACGCCGGACAAGGGTCACCCAAGGGTGCCTGAGCCTTACGACTAGGGTGTCTGTTCGCCATTTCGGTAGGTGTGTGATCTGCTTGGGCTTACCCCCTCGAGGTTCCTAATGGAAGGCAGTCCCAGTTCATTCCTCGTCGCCCTTTGGGCCCCCAAGGCACCCGGGGCTGGACCCCGGGTACACTGCCTGCCGCTTTCACGCCGACACCTGCCCTAAATGTCCGATAAGAAAACCCAAAAGAAGATCTCCGGCGCGAGCCTGAAGGCCGCTTTCGAAGAGATTATTTGGCCCCGGAGAAAGCTGCTCTTAATCGGGCTTATGCTGATCATGTTCAACCGGATGGCGGGCCTCGTTCTACCGGCATCCACGCGATACTTGATTGACAACGTGATCGCGAACGCCGACCTCAGGATGCTTTACATCCTGCTGAGTGCTGTTGGTGGAGCGGTGATCGTGCAGGCCGCGACGTCGTATTCCCTGACCATGCTGCTCAGTGTGGAGGCCCAACACCTCATCGCCAGCCTCAGGTCTCAAGTTCAAAAGCACGTGCTCCAGCTTCCAGTACGCGTTTTCGACAACACGAAGTCCGGTGAACTCGTGTCGCGGATCATGGACGATGTCGAAGGAGTTCGGAATCTCGTCGGCACCGGGCTGGTACAGCTCGTGGGAGGCACGGTGACCGCGATTATCGCGTTCGTGTACCTGGTCGGCATCAGCCCGGTGATGACCGCTCTAGCCATCGTGCCGCTTGGTGCCTTCGCGGTTGTATCGACGCGTGCGTTCAAAACACTACGTCCGGCATTTCGTGAGCGCGGGAAGATCCGAGCGGAAGTAACAGGTCGACTCACTGAGGCCCTCGGCGGCATTCGGGTCATCAAGGGATTCCACGCCGTCGACAAGGAATCGGAGATTTTCCACGACGGGGTGATGCGGATTTTCGACAACGTGAAGACGACGCTCACGACGTCGAGCACCGTCACTAGTTTGGGTGCCTTCTTTATGGGAACCGCGAGCGTGCTCGTCATGGGCTATGGTGGTCGCCTCATCATTCTAGACCAGCTCACGATTGGTGAACTGTTCTCGTTCACGCTCTTCCTGGGTTTCCTGATCGCGCCTGTGATCCAGATGGCCAACATCGGGACCCAGATGACGGAGGCGTTTGCCGGGCTGGACCGGACCTCGGAACTTCTGAGCTGGCCTAAGGAGGATGATGACCCACGGCGCACAATCGAAATGCCACCGGTAAACGGACACGTGAAGTTCGAGGACGTGTATTTCCAGTACGACGAGGACAAGGCAGTCCTCAAGGGGATCAACTTCGAGGCCGACCCAGGCACCGTGATCGCGCTGGTCGGGAGTTCTGGGTCAGGAAAGTCCACGCTGGCTGGCCTCGCGGCCACGTTCTTGGAGCCTGATGAGGGCAGAGTGTTCGTGGACGGTATTGATCTTCGCGAGGTGAAGCTGGCGAGCTATAGAGACCAGCTGGGCCTCGTTCTGCAGGACGATTTCCTCTTCGACGGGACCATTCGCGACAATCTGCTGTTCGCCCGCCCCGGCGCTTCAGACGACGACGTCCGATCCGCCGCCGAGCAGGCTTACGTGACCGAGTTCACAGACCGATTCCCGGATGGGCTCGAGACGATTATCGGGGAACGAGGCGTGAAGTTGTCAGGTGGCCAGAGACAACGGGTGACCATTGCTCGGGCCATTCTCGCGAATCCACGGGTCCTGCTTCTCGATGAAGCGACGTCTTCACTGGATACGGAGAGTGAATCCCTCATTCAGAAGAGCCTCGCGGAGTTGATGAAGTCTCGTACCACGTTCGTGATCGCTCACAGGTTGTCGACGATCCAACGCGCGGATCTGATCCTCGTGATCGAGGACGGTGAGATCGTCGAGCGTGGGAAACACGACGAGCTGATCGCTAAGGAAGGCCGGTATCATCAGCTCTATACGGTCCAAGCGAGGATCTGACCCGGTCCGTCTAGCCTCCGTCTCGTGGCAGCAATTCGAACGGGTCATCCACGTCGTCGACGCCCGATCGAAGTTCTGAGAGGACCAAGGTCAGATTTCCGCCTCTCTCCGCGAGTAGCGCCGCGAAGTCCGGCAACCGATGGTAGTACCTGATTCTAGCAAGCAGTGTCGCGTTGTTAAGAGGTGTATTTCGAAAGCCGCTGAAGGTGACCGACTCGAAGGTCGGCGCGACCGATGCGTCGAAATGAGCGATCGACCGATCGAAGACGTCCTCTCGGGTCGAGATCTTGTCTTCGTACCCGAGAGCAGGGTCGTCGTAGATGCCCTCTAACTCCTCCATCATTTCGTCGATGAACACGCTGAAGCGTTGGTAATCCCGCCAGCGCGCCTGCGCCCGCAGGCACTTCACTGTGTCCGTACCGCCACCGTCACGCGTGCAAAAGAATTGGGCTGCACCGGCGCGACCGACGAATGTCGCGAAGCTCTCATTGAAGCCCACCTGGCCGGGCACGAACAGGTATTGGTGTGAGAGTTCGTGGAGCACCGTCTCTACCACCTCGACGTCATCCGCGCGTAGGACCGTGGAGAGTATGGGGTCGTTGAACCACCCTAATGTGCTAAATGCGGCGGTCGGCCTGAGATATGTGTCGAAACCCTCTTTCTCGAGCTCGGCTTGGGCGTTCTGTGCGCCATCCAGCGAGAAGTATCCCTTGTACGGCATACGACCGACGATGGGGAACCACCACGTCTTCGGGACCAACCTGTCCTTGTGTGCTGCGGACACGACCAGGGCCAGCGTGTCCCGGTCGAGTTTGGTGTACATCGTGTAGGAGTCACCTACGTCGATCCCCAACTCATTCGCGGCGAACCGGCGTGCTTCCAGAACGAAGGAGAGCTTGCCACGTGTCTCCGGATCCGTGTTCGGGTCGGCCAAGACCTCTGGGATGTCCTGCCGAGCGCGCAGGATCTTCATCTCTGCGATGCCGGCCTTCAACACGTAGATCGGCGAACACGCCCACGCCCCGACCATTAACAAGGCGGCCACCACGCCCAAGGACGCTCGGACGACGCGGCGCTTGGTCATTGGCCTTCCTCCATGTAACTCCGCTTGTCGGGATCCACCGCGACACGAATCTCGATCAGATCCGTCTCAGGAGCGATTTCAGGCGGTAACGCATCGGCAGCGGAGAGAAGGGCAGCCTTCGCATCGGGCGCGTCTACCACGAATGTGTGATAGCGCTGGGAGCGTCCGCCATAGCGGGCCGTCACTTGGAAGTTCATCCCGCAATCTACCGGCTGCACGTGCGCCCATCTATCCTCCTTCTATGAGTCTCACCCACCTCCTCTATTCCGCGGCCTTGGCGGTCCTTCGCAGAGGGACGCCCTTATTTCGGTCGGGGTCGTCGAAGTTCGCCGTCGGGATGCGCGGTCGTGAGGCCGCGCACGAGAGACTCATCGCGTGGGGTAGGTCGACACGGGACCTCGGCCGCCCTACGGTTTGGGTGCATGCCCCGTCCGTTGGAGAGGGCCTCCAGGCTCGTGCTGTGATGGATGCTTTGAAGGCCGCACGCCCCACCGCACAGTTCGTCTTCACCTATTTCTCTCCTTCGGCACTCAGCATCGAGAAGGAGATGTCAGCGGACGTGACCGCCTACCTGCCGTGGGACCTCGAATCGGTGATCGCGCCGGTACTCGATGCACTGCAACCCGACCTGGTCGTCTTCACTAAGACTGAGGTTTGGCCTGTCCTCGTGGAACAGGCGAGGCGGCGAGGCGCTAAAGTCTGTCTCGTGGCTGGGACCCTTCCGGAGAACGCCGGACGACTCCGGTTGCCTGCCCGCATTTTTCTCCGGAAGACTTGGGCGCGGCTCGATTGGGTGTTTGCCGTGGGTGAGAAGGATGCTGCTCGGTTCCGGTCCTTGGGTGCGAAGGTCGTGCGGACGACGGGAGACCCTGGGGTCGACTCAGCTGCGTTTCGGGCACGGAAATGCGATTCGAGCGCCTCTTACTTGGCGCGCTTTCGTGAGGAGCCCAGGCCGACTCTAGTCGCCGGTTCGACGTGGCCGTCGGATGAGTCGGTCTTGATCCCCGCATTGAAACGGGTACTCGATGAGGCGCCCGAGCTACGTGTGATCGTTGCACCTCATGAACCAGAGCCCGGCATCGTCGTGGATCTTGTGGAGATGCTTCAGCTAGAACTGGGCGAAGCGCGCACGCTGATGGAGGTCGAACGGGATGGCGCTAAGGGGGTCGACGCGGTGGTCGTTGATCGGGTTGGAGTTCTCGCTCACCTCTACACGATCGGCGACATGGCTTATGTAGGAGGAGGCTATCACGAGGACGGTCTTCACTCGGTTCTCGAACCTGCCGCGGCAGGCATCCCAGTGATCTTCGGGCCCGCTCACACTAATACGCACGCGGCTCAAGATCTTATAGAGGCTCAGGCTGCAAAGGTGGCGAACGATGCCGAGGAGTTGGCACAAACGGTGCTAGAGTGGCTGCGAGACAAGGCTGCCCGCGACTACGCCGGCAAGCGCGCCTTCGGCTATATTGACGCCCATCGAGGGGCGGCGGAACGCACCGCTGACCTGCTGGCGGACCTCATGACCTCGTGATCGATCGATGAACGAAATCGACGTACCCGTGATCTCCCCGACCGACCTCAAGGCGAGGCTCGACAATGGAGACGTTCTTCTTCTCGTCGACGTGCGAGAATCCTTCGAACTCGCGATCGCCGACCTCCCCGAATACGGCCAGCTTCGGATCCCGACCGGCGAGTTCATGCAGCGCATGTCTGAGATCGATCCGAGTCAGGAGGTCGTTCTCTATTGCCGCAGCGGGCAGCGGAGCGAATGGGCGGCAACGCTTCTGATGCGACATGGTCACGAACGCGTGTTGAACATGACCGGTGGCGTCTTGGGCTGGAGGGCTGAGGTAGATCCGTCTCTGCGCTCCTATTAGCCGGGTCGCCACGGGCTTCGCATTGGTGACCCGCTTCGTTGGGATGCTCCTCGCCGTCGCGTTCGTGGCGGGGTGCAAGGCGGGACCGTCCGCGTTCGATAACGTTGGTTCGGTGGAGGGAGACTCTGTGCCTGATTCGGTCGCCGTGGCCACTCTCGTCGACACACCCTCGATCGCTCTATTGGACCCGGCGACCGTCGGGCCCGACGTGGACTCGGCCGCCGTCGTTTCCGAGGAGTCGGCTGGCGAGGAAGGTGTGGACGCGGAAGTGAGTACTCCTCGCCCTCGTGCGCCGAGCCCGGCAATGGCGGACGGACGCTTCCCACGTCCCGAACACGTGCGGGGTATCTACCTGAACGCGTGGGCGTCTGGTTCGAGGAACAGGGTCAACGCCTTGCTCGAACTGGCGGCGCAGACAGAGGTCAATTCCTTCGTCATTGATATCAAGGACGCGTCGGGATACATCAGCCACCCGACGGACCTCCCCGTTGCCGTGGAAGTGGGGGCGACCGAAGAGGTCCGGATCCGTGACCTGCCAGGCTTGTTGAATCGCCTGGACTCGGCGGGCATTTATCCCATCGCTCGGATCGTGATTGTGAAGGATCCGTTGCTCTCGGCCGCGAAGCCGGATTACGCTGTCCAGGACATGGCGGGTGGAGCCTGGGCGGACAGTAAGGGCATCGTGTGGCTCAATCCCTACAACAAGGATGTTTGGGATTACCACGTCGATCTCGCACGTGAGGTCGCAGAAATGGGCTTCCCCGAGATCCAGTGGGACTACGTCCGCTTTGCTGACGCGCCGGCTTCGGACCATGCGAGGGCCACATATCCCGGAGAAAATGGATCCAAAGCCGATGCGATCCGGGCCTTCCTGGACTACAGCAGGCAGGAGTTGGCCGAGCTAGGTGTCGCGGTCACGGCCGACGTCTTCGGTGTGACCACTACTGCGCGGCGGGACGTGGGGATCGGGCAGGTGTGGGAGTCCTTCATCGACGTGGTCGACGTCGCGCTCCCCATGGTGTACCCCAGTCACTACTGGGAGGGAAGCTTCGGTATCGATACACCGAACGCGTACCCGTATGAGATCGTGAAAGCTGCGCTCCGTGATGCCGTGAAGCGCTCCGCGGACATTGAGGGGGCTGGGATTACTCGTCCATGGCTCCAGGACTTTACGCTCGGGGCCCCGCGGTACGAGGCCCCCGAAGTTCGAGCGCAAATCCAGGCGACGTACGACGCCGGTCTCCACGAGTGGATCCTGTGGAATCCGGGGAGTCACTACACCGAAGACGCTTTAGAACCGATCGGTGGATTCGTGACCGATCCGATCATTCGTGTCGGGAACGAACTTATTCCTGCCTCGCAGAGGTACGAATTGACCGATACGGTCCCGGCGGTGCCTGAGGAGCTGGCGGCGGAAGTCGTCGATACGGCAGCGACGACGATTCGTGTCGACACGATTCCCGTCGACACGATAGGTGGCGGCACGCGGTAAAAGCGGGCTAGCTCATCCCGCGGCTACTGCGAACTGGAGTTCGTGCAGCTTCGCGTACAGCCCACCCGTCTCGAGCAACTCAGCGTGTGTGCCCTGCTCGTGAAGCAGTCCGTGATGCAGGAGGATGATGCGATCTGCGTTCTGGATCGTGGAGAGCCTATGCGCGATGACGAGCGAAGTGCGGTCTTTCAGCAGCGCATCTGTTGCCGCTTCGATCTGTGCCTCGATCTCTGAGTCTACCGAACTGGTGGCCTCGTCCAGGACCAGGATCTCGGGATCGAAAGCCAGGGCTCGGGCGAAGCTGACGAGCTGTCGCTCGCCAACCGACAGCGAGCTCCCGCGCTCTCCGAGGGCCTGCTCGTATCCGCCCTCGAGTCGATCGATAAACGGAGCCGCACCGATCTTCTCTGCGGCGCTGCGGATCCGGGCCTCGTCGATCTCAGGGGAACCAAGACGGATGTTGTAGGCAAGGTCTTGGCTGAATAGGAACACGTCCTGGAGGACGAGTCCGATGCGCCCACGTAGATCGTCCACTGCCACGCGACTGATGGGTACTCCGTCGAGGAGGATCTCTCCTCGGCCCACATCGTAGAAGCGCATCAGCAGGTTGATGAGCGTTGTTTTGCCCGCCCCAGTGTGACCAACCACTGCCACTTTTTCGCCTGGCTCCACGACGAAACTGACGCCCCTCAACACCCAGTCCGGCTCTCCGTTCTCCTTGCTGCCGTATGCGAAATGCACGTCTCGGAATTCGATGCGGCCCTCGGTCTGAGCAGGGAGCGGAATAGGGTCCTCTGGATCTGAAATGACGATCTCTTCATCGAGCAATTGGAAGACCCGTTCCGACGAAGCCATCGCGCTCTGGAGGAGGTTGTATTTCTCGGAGAGGTCCTGGATGGGGCGAAAGAAACGTTGTGCGTACTGAAGGAAGGCGGCCACGACTCCGACGGTAATCACTCCGTCCATGCTCTTGGCTCCGCCGTACCAAATGATCAACGCGAGGGCGAGCGCAGTGAAGAACTGAATGACCGGAAAGAAGAGCGCGTAGTACGTGATGGAGCGGAGGTGAGCCTCCAAGTAGTCCCGGTTCATCTCGTCGTGTTTTGCTGCGTCGGCCTCCTCGCGGTTGAACAGCTGCACCACGCGCACTCCGGTGAAGCGCTCGTGAATGAAGGCGTTCATTCGGGCGATGCGTACTCGGATGTCGCGATACGCGGTGCGGACCTTCGCTCGGAACAGGAACGCGGCGAAGAACACGAGCGGCAGGACGCTGAATGACACGAGTGCGAGCTGCCAATTCATGCGGAGCATCGCGGCCACGATGAACGTCAGCGTGAAGATGTCGCCAAAAACTGTCACGAGACCTGAGCTGAACAGCGTGTTCAGGGTCTCGACGTCGTTGGTGATCCGTGTCATCAGCCGGCCGACTGGGTTCTTGTCATAGAACTTGAGGTCGGCACGCTGGAGCTTCTCGAAGATCTCCATGCGCAGGTCGTACATCACGGACTGTCCCAGCCAGGTCGTTATGACCGCTTGGGCGTAGTGCAGGACGAAGCCGATGACGACTGCGGCGATGTACCCGGAGACCACAAGCGCGAGGAGCCGTGTGTCTCCTTGGGGGATGGCCTCGTCGATCACGATCTGTGTCAGCCACGGGCCGACGATGGCTGCGGCTGAGGCCAGCACCAGGATGAAAATCGCGAGCGCTACATGCCACTTGTAGGGCATGAGGTACTGAATGAGGCGCCGCATCAGACGGGCGTCGTAAGCCTTTCCGAGCGCTTCTTCTTCTTGGTAGGTGTCGGCTTCCGCCATAGATGGGCAGTGGCTCTAAGGTGGGTGTCGCGCTTCCAATGTACGGAAGGTGGGGCCGGACCGGGTGAGCCGATCGAAACTAGGACTTCGTGCCGGCTCTTTGCGGTCACCGCAGCGAACACTCTCCGGGCCTGGACTGCGGTTTTATTTTTATGGCATGGACACCCCCATCCGCATTCGCGGTGCTCGCCAGCACAACCTGAAGGGTATCGACCTGGATATTCCCAGGCGCTGCCTCACGGTCATCACCGGACCTTCGGGTTCCGGAAAGAGCTCGCTCGCGCTCGATACACTCTTCGCTGAAGGCCAGCGCAGATATGTCGAGTCGTTGTCGACGTATGCGAAACAGTTTCTGGAGCGGATGGAGAAGCCGGATGTCGATTCGGTGGAAGGGATCTCTCCGGCTGTCGCTATCGAGCAGAAGAATCCGACGAAGTCGAGTCGATCGACGGTCGGGACGGCCACGGAAGTTTACGACTACCTGCGCCTCTTGTGGGCCCGAGTAGGGCGTACGCACTGCCCCGAGTGTGACCGGCACGTACGGCCTGATACTGTGTCGGGTGCGGTCGATCAGACGATGGCACTCGACGATGGGCTGCGAATCCAAGTCACGTTTCCGTTGCCGCGTAGTGGTGAGATCACTCATGAGATGATCGTCGCCAACCTGAGATCAATGGGGTTTGTGCGCGTGTTGGTAGACGGCGAAACCGTCGACCTCGCTGGACCGGAAGCGGAGGACCCGGAGGAGTTGGGAGCCGAATTAGGGAGCGCGCAGGAAATCCTCGTGGTCGTGGATCGCTTGAAGACGGGCAGAGGTGCCGAGACGGGGGAACGACTCGCCGACTCGATCGCGACATGCTTCGTGGAAGGCGAGGGGGAAGCCATCGTCGTCGTGGCCGGTCAGAACGAGCAGAGGCTGCTTTTTACCGAGCACTTCCGGTGCCCGGACCATCCCGAGATCGACTTCCTCGATCCTACTCCGCAGCTCTTCTCATTCAACAACCCGTACGGCACCTGCCAGCTGTGCACAGGCTTCGGCGCGACGCTCGACTACGATCCTGAGTTGATCGTTCCGAACCATCAGAAATCGTTGAGCGACGGAGCGATCGATCCGTGGTCGAAGCCACGGTATCACAAGGAACGAGACAAGCTCCGGGCCTTCGCGTCAGGCCAGAACGTGTCGCTTTACTCGCCATGGGAGGAACTGCCTGAGGTGTTCCGCGAGGCTGTGCTGTACGGCGCGAAGAAGACGAAGACCGTGAATGCCTTCAAGGGTATCGTGCCCTTTCTCGTCTCGAAGGAGAATAAGCGGTACAAGCAGTACATCCGCGTGTTTCTGCGGCAGTACCAGGCTCCCAAGGTGTGCCGAGAATGTGGCGGTGCGCGTATTCGGCCTCAGGCTTTGTACGTGAAGGTCGGTGGCCGAACCGTCTCGGATGTCTCGGACCTGCCGCTGGAAGATTTTGCGGAGTGGGTCGAACAGCTGGAACTGAGCGAGATGGAGACACATATCGCCGAGACGATCTTGAGAGAGATCAAGGCGAGAGTCACGTTCCTTGTCGACGTCGGGCTGGGATACCTCACGCTCAGTCGACAGACCCGCACGCTTTCCGGTGGCGAAGCACAGCGTATCAACCTTGCCAACTCGCTCGGGAGCGCGCTGGTGGACACGCTGTACGTGTTGGATGAGCCGACCATCGGGCTGCACCCCAGGGACACGGGGGCCCTGCTGAGCCTGCTCCATAAGCTTCGGGACGCCGGCAACACGGTTGTGGTCGTCGAGCATGATTCCCAGGCGATCCTGGCTGCGGATCACATCGTGGAACTCGGCCCCGCGTCCGGAGAACACGGTGGGCAGATCGTGTACGAGGGGCCACCTGACTCCCTCCCCGAGCAGGACACGGCCACAGGTCGATACTTGTCCGGCCGCACTACGATCGATGTGCCTGAGAAAGGCCGTAACGTTGATGGCCCGTCGCTGTCCCTCAGCGGTGCTCGACTCCACAACCTGCAAGGCGTCGACGTTGAGGTCCCGCTTGGCACCTTCACCGTCGTGGCCGGTGTCTCGGGATCGGGCAAGTCGACCTTGGTGCACGACGTTCTCTATCGAGCCGCGGAGAGGGAACTGGGTGGAGAAACCTCGGCGAAGGAACACCTAGGTGAATCTGTGGGCGCGTACGAGGCACTCAAAGGGTTGGTAAACCTCGAAAGTGTCGTGCTCGTGGATCAGTCACCGATTGGCCGTACCCCGCGTTCGAATCCGGTCACGTACATCAAGGCGTGGGATCAGGTCCGGAAGATGTTCTCGATGGAGAGGATCGCGCGAGAGAAGGGGTTTGGCCCGGGACACTTCAGCTTCAATGTCGAGGGCGGACGCTGTGAGGAGTGCAAGGGCGCCGGACGGGTCGAAATCGAGATGGTCTTCATGGCGGACGTTTCCGTACCGTGTGACGGGTGTCGAGGTAGGCGCTACTCCCGGGACGTTCTCGAGGTGAAGGTGCGTGGCAAGAACATCTCCGAGGTACTCGACCTTACCGTAGACGAGGCGATCCGGTTCTTCATTCGTGAGCGAAAGATCGGGAAGATGCTTTGGCATCTCCAGCAGGTTGGTCTCGGGTACCTGAGGCTTGGCCAGTCGGCCACTACCCTATCGGGTGGAGAGGCCCAGCGACTCAAGATCGCGCGCGAGTTCGCGGGGGTTGCGGGCAAGAAGGGGCGTAAGCTCTACATCTTGGATGAGCCCACAACGGGTCTGAGCGGAGAAGATGTCGCCAAACTGCTCGGGGTACTCGGCAGGCTCGTCGACGCCGGCAACACCGTGCTGCTCATCGAGCATAACATCGACGTGATCAAGGTCGCCGACTGGGTGATCGACATGGGGCCAGGCGCTGGAGTCCGGGGCGGCGAGGTGGTGGCCATGGGGCGACCGCAGACCGTCGCGAGCATCCCGGGGAGTGAAACCGGGCGTTACTTGGCTGCGGAATTCGCCAAGGGCTGAGGTTCCGCTCAGCTGCCGAGTCCAGAGGTGCTAGGTGCGACCCTTGTCGCGTCGCACCTTCACCTTCTTGCCTTTGATCTTGCCCTGACGAAGCGCCTGCATCACATGATCCGTGACGTCGGCCGCGACTTCAACAAGGGTGAAACGCTCAGCGATTTGGATGCCACCGATCTGATCGCCACGGATTCCGGCCTCGCCGGTGATCGCGCCCACCAGGTCCTTCGGGCGCACTCCCGCTGCACGACCGATCCCGATGAAGATGCGGCCGACATCGGTGAGTTGCCCGCGGGGCTTCCTGCCTACACCCGCACCTTGGGCGCCCTTGGACTTGCCGCCCTTCGGCTTCTCGCGGAACGGTTTCGCTTCGGGAATTTCTTCTTCGTCGCCGTCGCCACCGGTCACCGTCGCTTCGTGGCCCATTTTCACCGCACCGAGTGCGATGTCGAAGAGGTCGAATTCGTCGGACAATGACTCGACTACAACGCGGAACTGGCCAAGCTCGCCTTCGAGGATTGATTCACGGACGGAGGCCCGGGTCAGTTCTAGGCGGCGTGCTCTCAGGTCGGCGACAGTTGGAAGGGAGCTGACGTCGATCTTCTGTCTCGTGAGTCGCTCGATGTTGCGAAGGAGCGAGTGTTCACGAGGCTCCGCGAGTGTAATCGCTACGCCTTCACGGCCGGCCCGGCCCACACGTCCAATGCGGTGCACATAGGACTTGGGCGCGGCAGGGATCTCGTAGTTGATCACATGCGTGAGGTGGGGGATGTCCAGCCCGCGTGCCGCCACATCCGTGGCGACGAGTAGGTCGACACTTCCCGCACGGAGCTTCTTCATGACGCGCTCACGCTCTTCCTGAGACATGCCGCCATGCATCGCCTCTGCTCGATAGCCGCGACCGTTGAGTGCCTCGACGAGCTCGTCCACGTCGTTCCGCGTGCGGCAGAACACGAGCGCTGCTTCAGGCGCCTCCAGGTCGAGGACTCTGCCCAGTGCGGCGAGCTTGTGGGGCCGGCGTACCAGGTAGGCAGTCTGTCGGACCAGTGGGACCTCTGCACCTGCGTCGGCCGCGATTTTGACCTCAACGGGATTGTTGAGGTGCTGGGCCGCTATGGTCTCGATGCGTTTGCCGAGCGTGGCCGAAAAGAGAAGGGTCTGTCTTTGCTCGGGGACTTCGGCCAAGATGGCTTCGAGGTCCTCCGCGAAGCCCATATCCAGCATCTCGTCGGCTTCGTCGAGCACCAGGACTTTGATGCCTCCCAGTTGAAGGGTGCCCCGCCTGATGTGATCCAGCGCTCTGCCCGGGGTCGCCACGACAACATCCACGCCGCGCTTCAAGACCTTGAGCTGTTGCTGGAACGGCTGACCGCCGTAGATCGGCAGCACGGTGACCTTCATTTCCTTGCCGTACTTGTGCACCGCTCTCGCGACCTGGACCGCCAATTCACGCGTCGGCGCCAGAATCAGAGCCGAGGGGGTCTTGCCGCCGGTTTCGATCAGCTGGAGGATCGGGAGTGCGAAGGCTGCCGTCTTTCCGGTGCCTGTGGCTGCCAGTCCCATCACGTCCCGCCCCTGAAGGAGGTGCGGGATCGCAGTGCGCTGGATGGGAGTGGGCTCCTCGTACCCGAGAGACGACAGGGTTTGGAGCAGCTCGGGCCCGAGACCGAGTTCGGCGAATGCTTCGTTCGCGGCGGGTGATGATGTGGGGCTCATAATGACCGAATGATAACGGCGGAAGCCCCGTCTAGAGCCCTAGGTCCCTTTTCACGGCCTGTTCTCGCCTGGACAGCGCCATCGCCAGGATCACGGGCCAGAGCACATATCCGTCGCCCGCGTAGGCCAGGGCGGTCGTAAGACCCATCCAGCTGATCCACATGAATGGCCAGATTCCGGCCAGGAAGGAGTTGATGATCGTCTCGATCCCAAAGGGGAAGATCGCTTGCATCCACTCGGAGTTGACGAATGCCTCGACCCCTTCGGCTGTGTTGAAGAAGTCGATGAAGCTCGTGACTGCCATGTACAGGAACGTGCCTACAGCGACGAGGGCGTAGTAACCTCGTCCGTGTTTTCTCCAGAGCTTGCCGCTCGCTTCGCCGCCGCTTCATTCTATCTCGGTCATCCCATCATCTTTCTGCGCTCCCCTTCGGTCGTCCACCCCGCATCCCCGTGCCGTCGTGCCCGCTTCCCCACCCGTCTCCGTTCTCCTCCCTGTCCGTGACGGGGACGAGCACCTCCCGGAGGCGATCGCATCCATCGAAGAACAGTCCTTCGCAGACTTCGAGGTGGTTGCGGTCGACGACGGCTCGACCGATGGCACCTACGAGATTCTGAGCGCCTGGGCTTCACGAGATGAGAGAGTACACGTTTTGAAGGCCGCCCCGACCGGGATCGTGGGTGCGCTGGAGCAGGCCCGCGCGGATGCCAAAGGGAGGTACCTGGCCCGTATGGACGCGGATGACATTTCTGAGCCGAACAGGTTCCAGGCCCAGTTCGATCTGCTGGAGGCACGGCAGGATCTGGCCATCGTGGGGTGTGGTGTTGAGTACTTCCCACGAGACTCAGTCCGTGACGGAGCGCTTCGGTATGAAGCGTGGATGAATACTCCGATCACTCCGCACGACATTGAGCGTGAGATCTTTGTCGAATGTCCGCTCGCGCATCCAGCGTTCTTCATGAGAGCATCGGCTGTCGCTGAGGTGGACGGGTACCGCGATTTAGGGTGGCCCGAGGATTACGATCTTGTGCTGAGGCTGTGGCGCGCGGGATGGGGGCTGGGAAAGGTGCCAGAGCTTCTCTTGAGATGGCGAGAGGGGCCCAATCGGCTGTCCCGAATCGATCCGCGCTATGCACCCGATGCGTTCCGAAGGTGCCGCGTACACCACCTGGTCAGGTCGTTTCCTAGCCTCTCCGGAGGTGTTGTGATTTGGGGGGCGGGGCCCGTTGGAAAGTCACTTTCTCGGGCGCTGGCGGAAGAGGGGGTGCCGGTGCGTGCGTTTGCCGAGGTGAATCCACGTAAGATCGGCCAAGAGATTCACGACGCGCCGGTGCTCGACACCGCACAATCTCTAGCAATGACAGGGGTTTTTCACCTCGGCTCTGTAGGGCAAAAAGGGGTCAGAGAGCAACTCCGTGACATCCTCTCCGGGGCGGGCCTCGAAGAACTGAAGAACTTCGTCCTGATGGCGTGATTTAGGGGCCGAAAAAGGCTATTTTTCAGAGTCTCAGGAGGCACTGTCCGTGCGTCTCCGAGAGACCCTGCCGAGTCCTGATGGAGTGACCGTTTGTTCGACGCTTGTTGCGCCTCGATGTACCGCCTGGTCACCAGGGTTTCACGCTGATGCGGCGCCTCGCTTTGCTCTTTTCTCTCGCCTTGGCTCTGCTGGGAATCGAGATGTCCACGAAGATGGTTTCGTTGACGTTCGGCCGGCTCATGTCCGGCTTTTCCGCGGTTGCCGGAGGACTCGAATTCCACGTCTCGACGATGCGTTTCGTGGTGGGCGTCACACTACTGGCCGTGGGGGTCTTGAGCACGGCGCTTTTCTCTTGGGTCGATCGCGCGGAGCGCCGCATGACGAGTCGTGGCGATTGGTGCCCGCAGTGTCGTTCCGAGACGCACCGGGCCAAGCGCCGACCCATCCACAAGGTCGTGTCGTCGCTGATGGGCCAGGAGCTATCACGGCGTCAGTGCAAAGAGTGCGACTGGTCTGGGTTGGCGCTGAAGTACTAGTCGCCCTGCTGGCGACCTGAATCATTTTGGGAAGGACGAAGGCATGAGTGACGAACTCGACCTCGTAGGCGACGGCGACGGGGAAGAAGGCGGCCAGAAGGTTCTGTCGCGGCTGCTAGAAGACGAGATGCGCGAATCGTTCATCGATTACTCGATGAGCGTGATTGTGCAGCGTGCACTTCCTGACGTCCGAGACGGCCTGAAGCCTGTCCACCGTCGCATTCTGTATGCGATGAGTGAAATGGGGCTCAGCCCGGGTCGCGCTTACAAGAAGAGTGCGACGGTTGTTGGTGACGTGCTCGGTAAGTACCACCCGCACGGTGATTCCGCGGTCTACGACTCGATGGTCCGCATGGTACAGGACTTCTCGCTTCGCAATCCACTGGTCGACGGGCAGGGCAACTTCGGCTCGGTCGATGGAGATCGAGCGGCAGCATACCGGTATACCGAGGCGAGGCTCACCGCTCTCGCCATGGAGTTGATCGCCGACATCGATAAGGAGACCGTCGCCTACGCTCCCAACTTCGATGGCAGCAAAGAAGAGCCGACCGTCCTGCCGACGCGTTTCCCGAACCTGCTCGTCAACGGCTCATCGGGTATCGCGGTCGGTATGGCGACGAACATCCCGCCGCACAATTTGCGTGAGGTCGTAGACGCTGCAGTCGCAATGATCGACAACGTGGACCTGCCGCAGGAAGAACTCGAGCAGATCGTCACGGGCCCCGACTTCCCGGCCGGCGGATTTATCTGCGGTCGCGAAGGCATCCGTGATGCGTACCGCACCGGCCGGGGCCGGGTCGTTATGCGGGCGCGCGCCGAGATCGAGCCGGTGGACGCCAATTCGGATCGGATCGTCATCACCGAGATCCCGTTTATGGTGAACAAGTCCCGCATGATCGAGCAGATCGCTCAGCTCGTGCGCGACAAGAAACTGACCTCCATCCGCGACATGCGAGACGAGTCGGATCGCGACGGCATGCGGGTCGTCATCGAATTGAAGCGGGACGCGGTGCCGGAGATCGTACTGAACCGTCTGTACAAGCACACGCAGATGCAGTCGACGTTCGGGACGATCATGCTCGCCCTGGTGAACGGCGAGCCGAAGGTGATGTCTCTGCGCGAAATGTTACAGCACTTCATCGACCATCGTCATACCGTCATCGTGCGGCGGAGCGAATTCGACCTCGCGAAGGCGCTCGACAGAGAGCACATCCTCGAGGGTCTCAAGATCGCCGTCGACAACATCGACGAAGTGATCAAACTCATCCGGGGTTCGAAGGACACTACGTCGGCCTCGGAGCAGCTCCAATCCACGTTCGATCTTTCGGAACGTCAGGCGAAGGCGATCCTGGAGATGCGCCTCTCGCGTCTCACCGGGCTCGAGATCGACAAGTTGGAAGCTGAGCTGGCTGAGGTACGGGCGACGATCGAGGACCTGCGGGACATCCTCGCCTCTCGCGAGCGCCGAGAGCAGATCCTCAAGGGTGAGCTCGGCGAGATTCGCGACAAGTACGGCGATCCCCGGCGGAGCGAGATCATCGGGGCCGTGGGTGCGTTCAACGTCGAAGACCTGATTGTCGAAGAGGACATGATCATCACGGTGTCCCGTCAGGGCTACG
Organism: Longimicrobiales bacterium; assembly: GCA_029245345.1. Taxonomy (NCBI): domain Bacteria; kingdom Pseudomonadati; phylum Gemmatimonadota; class Longimicrobiia; order Longimicrobiales; species Longimicrobiales bacterium. The sequence continues at coordinate 174,429 of JAQWPM010000022.1, read as the reverse complement.
TGAAGCGACTGGCTCTCGACACGTATCGGGCACAAAAGCGCGGCGGTCGTGGCCTGCGCGGTATGGACACGAAAGACGAGGACTGGGTGGAACACCTCTTCGTCGCGTCCACACACGACTACATGATGATCTTTACCCGACAGGGTCAGTGTTATTGGCTGAAGGTTTGGGAGCTTCCGGTGGGCGGACGGACGTCGCGCGGCAAGCCGATCATCAACCTTCTGAATCTCTCTGACGAAGCGGTCGTCGCCTCCGTGGTGCCGGTGCGGGAGTTCTCTGAGGACCGGAACCTGATGTTCTCGACGCGCCTTGGTGTGATCAAGAAGAGCAGTTTGGCGGCCTACGGAAACGTGAGAGCCGTTGGCCTCAACGCGATCAACATCCGGCCCGGTGATGAACTCATCGACGTCCAGATCACGTCGGGCGAGGACGAGATCATCCTCGCAAGCCGGCAAGGCAAGGCGATCCGCTTCAAGGAGCAGGACACGCGCCAAATGGGCCGAGCGACTGCCGGGGTCCGTGGGCTCGACCTCCGCGAAGACGACTTCGTGATCGGCATGGTCGTCGCCAGAGAAGATGCCAGCCTGCTCGTTGTTTCCGAGAACGGAATGGGCAAGCGTACCGACGTCGACGCTTACCGGTTGCAGAAGCGTGGCGGTAAGGGAGTCATCAATCTCAAGACGTCGGACAAGACAGGCTTGGTCGTAGCCATCAAGGCGGTTCAGGAAGACGAGCAGCTGATGATGATCACCCGGAAGGGTGTCGTGAATCGGCAGCGGGTCTCGGAGATCCGGACCATCGGGCGAGCTACTCAGGGTGTGCGGCTCATGAACCTCGACAAGGGTGATTCTGTGGTCGACGTCGCTCGGGTCATCATCGAGGACGACGAAGAGAACATCGAGTTCGACGAGAACGGTGATCCGATCGAGGTGGAGACGGCAGATGAAGGCGCAGTCGACGGTACGCATTCTGAGGCTGATGAAGGTGAAGAGGCAGGCGGGGCCGAGGAGGCTGAAGAATGAGTGATGTCGTTCAGGGCGAAGGACTCGTTGGGTTAACCGAGATCGAGTCGGCTGGCCGCAGGCTGGCCGGGGTCGCGGTGCCGACACCGCTCCTGCCGGCAGATGCCGTGACCGAAGCCTGCGGGGCTGCCGAGGTTCGTCTGAAGTGCGAGAACTTGCAGCGCGCCGGGTCGTTCAAGATCCGAGGTGCATACAATTTTGTGTCGCAGCTGTCCGACGATCAGGTCGGGGCGGGCATCATCACATACTCGTCAGGCAACCATGCGCAGGCTGTGGCGCTTGCGGGAAAGCTCCGAGGGCTCCGCGTCGTGGTCGTGATGCCGACGACGGCTCCCAAGGTGAAGAGGGATGGCGCAGAGCGCCTGGGTGCCCAGGTTTATTACGAGGGCACGACCTCCGTGGAACGGAGGGCACTAGCCGAAGAGATCGCTGCGAAGGAAGGTCTGGTGATCGTGCCTCCATTCGATCACCGGCACATCATTGCGGGCCAGGGCACAGTTGGGCTAGAGATCGCTCGTGATTGGGATGACGTGGATCTCGTTTTGGCACCCATCGGGGGCGGTGGACTGGCGAGCGGTGTCGCGGCTGCGGTGAAGCGCATGATCCCGCACGCGTCGGTTATTGGTGTCGAACCCGAGGGTGCAGCGTCCATGCGGAAGGCGCTGGACGAAGGCCACCCGGCGTTGCTCGGAGAGATCGACACGATTGCAGACGGCCTGTGTCCTGTGATCGCGGGCGAACTCACTTACGAACACGCCCGGGACCTGATGGACGATGTCGTTACCGTGACTGACGACTCCATCAAGAAGGCGACCGAAATGCTCGTCAATCGACACAAGCTGATCGTGGAGTACTCGGGAGCAGCCACGACCGCTGCACTTTTGTCCCAGGCCGTGGATGTGGAAGGACTGCGAGTCGCGGTGATCGTCAGCGGCGGGAACCTCGATCCCATGTTGCTGGCGGGCCTCGCGTAGTGCGCAGGTTCATTCTCTTCGACATCGACGGGACGCTCGTATGGGGTGGCCCGGCCAAGGGCGCCTTTTGCGAGGCGATGGTGGAGACATACGGGACCGTCGGTGACATCGAGAATGTGAGCTTCGGCGGCAAGACGGACCCACAGATCGCGCGTGAGCTGTTGGAGGGCCACGGCTTCGCAAGAGATCAGATACGAACGGGTCTGCCAGCGCTCTTCGAAGGATACACATCGAGGCTCGAAGCACGTTTGGGCGATGATCCTGTCACGGTATTGCCCGGAGTCCATGCCCTATTGGACGCCCTCGCCGAAGTTGACGATATCGGTGTGGCACTTCTCACGGGAAACATCGTGCGCGGTGCTCAATTGAAGCTCGACTCGGCGGGTCTCTGGGAGCGCTTCACCTTGGGGAGTTATGGCTCGGACCACGAGGAGCGTGATGAGCTTCCTGCCATCGCGCTCGAGCGGGCGCGAGCGACCTGGAGGGAGTCTTTGACTCCACGAGACGCCATCGTCGTCGGAGACACGCCTAGTGACGTCTCTTGTGGTCAGGCCGGGGGAACCCGCACCCTGGCGGTCGCAACGGGAAACTACAGCTTCGAGGAATTGAGTCGAACCGGGGCTGATCACGTGATCGGGGACCTCTCGGACACCGATGAAGTACTCTCTTTGCTGACCCAATAGAGAGCTGGACAACCAGTCGGTCGCTTGATTGGGTCTCAGAGCGGAAACATGTTCCAGAGTTGAACGCATCTATAGTGCGAGCGTTGCGAGTTGAGCGTCGCCGTCATACGCACCATGACCCGCTAGAGCGGGCGTACACGGGAGTTGAGCGTGTCTAGAAGTGAAGAACGGAAAAAAGCAGGCGAGGGTGGCTCGAATATGAAGAAATTCTATGTCATTTTTGCCGTGATCGCCGTCCTCGGGATCGGAGCCGTAGGCTATTCGGTGGGCAGCAACTCGTTTGGGACGCCCTCCACTGAATTGGTCGAAGTCGACGGCCTCGACGACATGGAGGTTCTGGCTGAGATCGCGCAGGGCGTCACGAAGGGTGACGAAGACGCCCCGTTCACGATCATCGAGTTCGGTGACTACCAGTGCCCCGGCTGTGGCGGTTTTGCGTTGAGCGTGAAGCCTCAGGTCGAGTTGAGGCTGGTCGAGTCCGGTAGAGCGCAGTTCATCTTCTATGACTTCCCGCTCACCGAAATTCACCCACATGCGTTTCTCGCGGCCCGGTCTGCCCGGTGCGCCGAAGACCAGGGCCAATTCTGGGAGTACCACGAGGTGCTCTTCAGGAATCAGTCTTCGTGGTCCGGTCAGCAGAATGTCGTGGGCACCTTCGTCGGGTACGGCGAGGACCTCGGTCTCGAGGGTGAGACTTTCGAGTCATGCGTGAAGAGCGACCGTCATGCTGATGTAGTATCGGCGAACTACCGTCTCGGATACGAGCTTGGTGTGAGCGGGACGCCGACGATCATGGTCCAGGGATACGGCCAACTTCGCCGTGCCGGAAACAACAGCTTCCAAGGAATCGAAGCTGCGATGATCGCGATCGAAGAGTCTGCCGCCGCCGGGAATTGACCGGGTGGTCGAAGACTTGAACGAGTCCGAAAACATGGGCGGCGCGCCAGAGGGCGCGCCGCCCATGAATCGTATGGTGATCGCGGTTCTGGCCCTCGTTGGCTTCTTCGTCGCGCTCTACCTGTTCGCGCACAACCTGGGACTCACCGGTCCCATCGTTTGTGGTGTGGGAGACTGCGCGACGGTCCAGTCGAGCCAGTACGCGACGATTGGTCCGGTCCCGGTCTCCGTGATCGGCGTTGCCGGGTATGTGGCTCTACTCACCTTGTCCTTCATGGGGCTTCAGCCGGGACGACGTAATTCCAAGCTGATCGGGGGCCTGCTCTTAGGCGGTGCCGCCGGCGGTGCGCTGTTTTCTGCCTATCTGACCTATCTCGAAGCCGCAGTGATCCACGCGTGGTGCCAGTACTGCGTGGCTTCTGCGATCATCATCACGTTGATTTTCTTCGCGGCTCTTCCTGAGGTGTCGCGTCTCCGGGAGCAGGATTCGTGAGCAAAGACAAGAAGGCCAAGGTCCGCCTACTCTTCGTGGACGAAGGTTCGTATCACCACGAAGAGGTCGACGTCCCAGCGGCTTCGCTGGAAGAGTACGATCGACTCATCGACTGTATGCGTGAGGATCCGGCCGTGCTGAAGCAGATGCACGTGGATGTGGATCGGCTGTGCGCAGCCTATTTGGTGGAGTAAGTACTCCATCCGCCGGGGATCACTGCCCGAAAAATGTGACCTAGGGCGCCGGCCAATAGGGTCCCCAGCGTCACTTGATAGCTGCCCGTGCTCGATCAAGTGTCCACTCATGGACGATGGCGGGGGGCCAAGATCCATCCTTCACACGCTCCAGGATTGAGTCTGCTTCCCAGCGTGCTCGTGTGGACGTCTTCTCATCGATCAGGCCGCGTCCTACGGCCTCTTGGAATTCATCCTCGTCGAGCAGGAGCGCCTCGCCCGTCGTGGAGAGCCACACGTCGAGGTAGAGGTCCGTTGTGTGCCAGGTGCGCCTGTCGATCTCTGGAGGGGTCAGCACGTTCGCGTACAGACCGGTGAAGGTGCTGTCCGCACGGTGGAAGCGGCCGATGTCGTGCCACATGCCGGGGAAGGTGAACCAGACAACGGAAGAGCCGGTCTCGAGGGCGATCTCGCCCTGGATACGCTTGGGTGGATCGAAGTCCATCGCTTCGGCCAGCGTGACGATGACGTCCACGTCCTCGTGGACCACGGCTTGGTCAAAGATCTGCTCGCGGTCCGGTGGGCGTTTGTAGTGGATCTGAACGCGCTCGGGGGCGCTCAAGTGTTGTGGTGGTCCACGGACTCCACAAAAACGTCCATCACTCCACCGCAGACCGCAGGGCTCCAAGAAACGAAGTTGTCCGTGAGGTCCACTCGGACGCGCTGTGGCGCACCCGATTCCATCACGTCCATTGCGGCGTCGATGACCTCGGCCTCTCCACAGCCTCCGCCGACAGTGCCGACCAGTCCGCGTGCGGCGTCGACCAACATGCGAGCACCGACCTTTCGGGGCGTAGAGCCCTTGGTGCCGACGATCGTGGCGAGCGCACAGCGGCGACCTGCGGCGCGGGCGGCCAGGAGCGCTTCGGTCAGGTTCTTGTCATCATCGTGTGTCATGCCGGATCCTCGTCGGGGAAGAACCGTTCAGCAACCCGTTCGAGGTTCTTGAGGAGTGACCCGGTGCCGCCCCGGTGTACCAGGACCAACTCAGCGGCGACGGCTACTGCGATCTCTTCGGGCGTTTCCGCGCCGATGTCTAACCCGACGGGGGCGTGGATTCGGTCGAGGAGTTCTCGTTCGACCCCATCCTTGAGGAGTTGGACATACGTCGCCCGAATGCGCCTGCGACTGCCAATCATGCCGATGTAGGCTGGAGCTGGGTCCATACGGAGGGCGCGTATGAGACATGCGTAGTCATACTTGTGCCCACGCGTCACTAAGAGAACGTGGGAACGACCGTGAAGTGGGACGTCCGCAAATGGGTCATCGAAGTCGACGCTGATTACTCGCTCGGCCTCGGGGAAGCGTTCGCGGGTCGTGAAGTCCGGCCGGTCGTCGATGACGGTCACGCGATAGCCGAGAAGTGCGCCGATGTGCGTGAGCGGTTGTGCTATGTGGCCGGCGCCTACGACCACGAGTTCTTGGACGGGTCGTCGAACTTCGGCGTACAACTCGACACTCTCGTCACTGGTGCCGACCATCCTGATGCCATCTTTGGCGCGGGGATCGGCAATCATGGCTTCAAGGACAGCCCGAGCTTCTGCGTCGATCTCTTCGTGGCCCAACGAACCGTGCACCGCAACGACGCCGTCGGTCGAAGCAACGAGAGCGATACGTCTGCCGGTCGCGTCGCTGTTCCCGGCTCCGACTACGACTCCGACTGCTGCGGTACCGCCCGCCTCTGCAGTCTGGACGAGCAGTGCGGCTGCGTCGGCGGCGTGCAGGCTCACTGGCTCCTCGCCTCAGCCGGTCTGTCGGTGTGACTCTCGACGACCTCAGCGTACAACGCGGGTGTGTCGATATCGGCGCGAATGCCCTCATCATCGAGTGACAGGAGCACCGCATCGTCGAGGTGCCGGTGGACCACGGTCCGTGCGCCGCCCTCTAGGTGGGGGTCGAGAAACTCCGCGAAGAGTTGGGCGTCGAAGTAGGTGGGGTGTCCACGCTGATTACCCAACATCGGCACGACAAGCAGTGGGCGCGGTTTTGCGGCTTGCACCACAGCAGCGACTGACGAACTCAGCACGAGCGGGTGATCCACCGGGTGGTAGAGTACGCCTTGGGTATCCGGGCCCGACTCCCGGATTGCGAGACGAAGTGAGGTGATGGGTCCTTCGCCCGGATCGGGATTCGTAATGACCTGAGCTCCGGCCGCTTCTGCAGCCTCCTGAAGGGGGGTGTCTTCTGGCACCACGACAATGACCCGATCACAACCGCCGTCGCGAAGCGCGTCTGTCACGAGGCTTAGAAAAGTATGGCCCTCGATCTCGAGTAGCGCCTTAGGTCGGCCCATCCTCACGGACGCTCCTGCACAGGGCACAACGCCTACGATCAAGTGGGGAACGCCCTGTAGAAAGACCTGTCCTCGGCCGCGAGACGTTCCAAGATAGGTGAGGGGGTGAAGCGGTCACCGCACTCGTTCTCGAAGCGTTTTAGGCGATCTAGGACGCCTCTGGGATGCACAGTATCTGCGAAGCGCAGAAGGCCTCCGCGGAAGGGCGGAAATCCGGTGCCCATGATCATGGCCAGATCCACTTCTTGAGCCGAACGGACGATGCCTTCTTCCAAGGTGCGAGACGCCTCGTTGATCATCTGTAGAATGAGGCGCATGCGAATGTCTTGGTCTTCCATCTTTACGCGCTGTGCTGGCGCGGCAGTACCGAGTTCGGAGTAGATCGTCTCGCTAACGCCGGTCTCGCGACCCTTCTCGTACGTGTAGAAACCCTGACCTCCCTTCTTGCCGAGATGCCCGACGGAGGAGATTGCGGTCAGAACGGGAGAGGGTGTGAGCCGGTCGCCGAGCGCCTCGTGGAGGCTCGCGCCCGCATGCGCCGAGACATCAATCCCGATCTCGTCGATCAGCCGGAGCGGCCCCATAGGCATCCCGAACTTCCTCGCGACCTTGTCGATCTGTTCCACAGACGCGCCGTCACCGAGAAGGAAGCCCGCTTCGTTCAGGTAGGGGCCCAAGACGCGGTTGACCAGAAAACCCGGGCCGTCGCCAACGACCACTGGCACCTTCCCGAGTCGTAGCGCAAACGCATACACGGTGGCGATCGCTTCGTCGCTCGTGCTTGCGCCGCGGATCACTTCCACGAGCGGCATGCGGTGCACCGGGTTGAAGAAATGCATGCCACAGAATTGTTCGGGGCGCTGCAGCGCCTGAGCCATGTCATTCACGGACAGAGACGACGTGTTCGTCGCGATAATACATTCGGCTCTGACGTTTTCTTCGGTTTCGGCGAGAACGGAGCGCTTCACATCTAGGCGCTCCACCACCGCTTCAACGATCAGGTCCGCGCCTGACAAGCCGTGATACTCGAGTCCGCCAGAGATCAGCTCCATGTGTTGGTCTGCGTTGCGTCGGCTCAAGCGCCTACGCTTCACCGCCTTGTCGAAGAGCCCACGTGCGTGTTGCAGCCCTCCGGTCACAGCTTCGTGGTGGATGTCCTTCATGTAGACGTGAGCACCACGGTACGCAGCGAGCTGCGCGATTCCTCCGCCCATGACGCCCGCTCCGACGACTCCGAGCGTATCAACACTAGCCGTCGCGACGTCCTTCTGGGCAACGCCTTTGCCTTTGCGGGAGGCTTCACGCATGTGGAACACGTGCACCAGGTTCTTGCTGATCGTGGACACCACGAGCGCCGCACCGATGCGAGCTTCGGCCGCCAGGCTCGCGTCGACCGACCCACCAAGGTGCTTTCCGAGCAGATCCAAGATGCGGAGCGGAGCCGGATAGTGACCGCCGGTGCTCGCCATAACCTTCTTTCGGGCCATGCTGAGGACGATTCTCCGTCCGGGCAGGGTGTCGTCCAGGGCACGAGTCAGGAGTGTTCTCCGTTTCCGTGAAGAGCCGCGTGGTCGCGTCCCGGCCGAGAGGGCGAAGCTGCGGACCTTCTCCCCGAACAGACCGTTTGGAAAGACCTCGTCAGCCAGGCCGATCCGCTTCGCCTTTTCGGCGTCGATCTGCTTGCCAGTCAACAGTAGATCCAAGGCGGCTTGCAGCCCGACCAGCCGGGGAAGGCGCGTCGTGCCTCCCCAAGCTGGAAGAAAGCCGAGCATCACCTCTGGGAGCCCAATGAGCGTTCGCTTGGAGTCTGAAACGACTCGATGGGAACATGCCAGGGCCATCTCGAGTCCACCCCCGACGCAGACTCCGTCGATGGCGGCGATGGTCGGCACGGGCATCGTCTCCAAATGCATGAAGATGGCTTGGCCGAGTAGGATCTTCATTTCGGCTTCGTCCAGATCTTCCAAGTCTGCGATCTCGTCGACGTCGGCGCCGGCGATGAACGAGCCCGGCTTACCGCTGCTGAGGACCAGCGCTTTGATCCGACCCTCACGACTCGCAGCTCTGGCCTCATCGAGCGTTTCGGTGAGCCGCCTCATGACGGGTTCGCTCAGAACGTTCACAGGGCGATCCGGATCGTCGAAGGTGATCCAACCCAATTCGTCCGAGTCGATCCGGAGTGATGGGCTTTGGGCGTTGGCTGTGGATTCGGTCACGGACGGCTCGGGGCGTTGAAGAAGTACCTCAATTTGTTCGTCTGATGCACAAAAGAAAGCCGCCCCGCCACACGATGGTGGCGGGGCGGCTCCTTTGCTGGCATCGGGCCAACTACATCTTCATGCGCTCTGTGGCATTCGCTCGCGTCAGGCGGACCTCTTGAGGCTCACCTTTGACGACCTCGACCTCGATGTTCCAATACATCTCCGTGTAGGCGAGTTCGTAGCGTGCGTGCACCCAGTACGTCCCTGGCTTGATGCCGCGGAAGTGGGTTCGTGCGATGCCGGAAGCGTCGGTCGTGTCGATGACAGGCGTGCGGCCGGCCATACGCGCTTTCGCGACGAATACCTCGCCGACGCCCACGAACGCTTCATCCGCCCAGTTCTCCTGGAGGATGCGTATGGAGTCGGAAGCCCGAATCGTACCCTGCTGCAGTTCGTTGAAGCGGTCGAAAGACCGCTCCATCTCGCGCTCGACTCCGCTCAGTTCCGCATCGAAGTCGCCCCACTCACGGAAGAGCGCAACGTAGCGGGCCTCGCCACGGTTGTACTGCTCCATGGCAGTGTTGAGCTTCTGCAATGTGTCGCGAATCGTATTCCACCGGTTCTGCGACACCTGCCATTCTTCCTGCGCCGCACGAACCTCGCCACGGGCCGCGACGAGCTCGGCGGGGACCGGTGGCTCGGAACTGCCGAACGCGGTCGTCATCGAGTCGAAGACCGCATCACGGTCGTAGGGGAGCATCTGGACCTCGATGTCCGACAGGGCACGGGTAATCATGCCGTCTCCATCGGGGTTATCGATGTCGATCTCCATCGTCACCACGACGCTGGCTGAGCTGCACGCTCCTGCGACCAGGATCAGGCTCATGGCAAACGGAAGGGACCATCGCCTCATAATATTACTCCGTCCATCGGTTTCCTCAGGGAACAAGCGACCGAAGGTATAGTGGGCCAAAACATGCATCAACCTTACGGGCGAACAGAAAGTAATCCGGGTTGCGCTCCCTGGGCAGGGGCTGGCGCACAATGACAGACCATTCGCCGGAGTGAATTATCTCCCAGAGAGTCCGAGATCTGGCCCGAGTCGGAGTATTCGGGCGTCGCCAAAGGAACGGAATGCGGCGGCGACACCGGCTTCGGTCAGCGCCCAGATGTTCTCGTCGAGGTCTCGGACCTCTCCGTCACGAAGAAGGTCGGCCGCCATTCGGGCACTGCTTTGCTCAGCACCCCCTTCTGCGAGGAGCCGCCTCGAGCGGAATCGGCGGCGCGCCCAGTCGAAGAACTCGCCGGTAGGCGGTGCCTCCGGTAGGGCGGCCACGGCGTTCACTGTGCGAGCCTCCCACCGATCTGCCGCATCTGGTATGACCGCGATTTGTACGACGACCGTGGTTCCCCCTGGCGCTTCTTCGATGCGGACGTCGACGCTGTACCGTTCCGGGTCGGGAGGCACCGGATCGAGTGCGTCTTGGATGATGTCGACCAGGAACTCTAGTGTCGTGCGGTCGATGCTCGCCGGCACCGGGTAGGCGACGGAGATCCAGGCGCTTGTCACATCCTGCTTGAGCACCGTCCGGTCTCCGCTCAGCCAGGCAGGCGTTGCCGCAGGAATTGAACTACGCGATCCGCTCGGAGTCGAGACGTCGTCGACGGCCCCGACGATCGCGACGGCCGAGCTTCCCCGTCGGTAGTGCTGGGCGCGCAGAGCCTCTGCGTCTTCGGGGGTGATGACGCCGAGCGATTCGAGGCTTCCGACCGGTGTCCGTGCCCAAGGGTCCGACGGTGGCGCCAACCGCGCGAAAGCTTCCGCCTGGAAATCTGTAACTGGGGAGCCGACCCGAAATGCCAGTTGAGTGGTAGCCAGTCGCCGCTCTACATCGAAGGTGGCGGGGTCGATGGGCGCATCGAAGATCAAGGTGTCGAGTGTCGCCCACGCGGTTGCCCAGGACTCCGGCACCGCCGTAAGGGTGAACGCGGTCGTGGAACGTGCGACGGATACCGACACAGTCGCCCCAGATCCGGCCAGCGTCGCGTTCGCGTGGCTTGCGATGCTGTGCCCGGCGAGCCACGCGGATCCTGCAGTCGTCGCTCCATCGTGGCGAGAGCCGGCCGGTAGGAGGACCGTGCCCGCCACGACGGTGGCTCTTTCGACGCCACGTGTCGCTGTCGCGGCATACGTCGTGAGTTGGGCGTGCCCAGCGGAGCTCCCGATCAGGATGGCCAGGGCCGCCCAGGTCGCGCACACGAAGGGCCGACGGCGATTCATCGGGTCACCGATGCCGTCAGGGGGCCTGTCAGCGTGTCGATGTACTCGGTCAGGCTTCTCGCTGTCACCGCACTCAGTGCGTCGTAGTGGGCTACCGCAGCGAAGGGGTTTCCGGTGGCCTCGAAGCCCCAGCCGATGTGCTCGGCGAGGCCACCGCTGTCGCCTGCTGCCCGAGCGAGCGCGAGTGCGACCTGCATGCGTGCGGCCGTCACGGACGGACCGTCGATCGATGCCCTGACGGCTGGGAGAAGATCCAGGAGACGTGTTCGCATCCCTGCCGAGTTTCTGGCGTAGGCCCCGCCAGCTAGTACGAGCATCGAACGGTCGGAGAGTTGCCGCCGACGCACCGTCATTTCTGTCTCGGAAGCGCCAGCTTCTAGGTGGCCGGTCATGAGCGTCGCGAGTACCTCGGCATGAGGGTCGAGCTTAGAGCCGTCGGTCCAAGCCAGGCCGTGCCAGGTTCGTAGAGCCGCCGGAACCGGAATTTCGGACGCTTGGGGAGCCGGGGGGCTGCCCAAGGAACGCGCAGTGTCGCCCGTCGCTCCCAGCCGATCCAGGCCGGCGAGGAGTACCTCTGAATCTAGCCCCGTCACTGCGACCACGGACATTCGTGCGGAACGATGGCTGCGACTCCATACCTCTTGAAGACGGGCGGCTCTGAGCTCGGCGAGTGTCTCCAGTGTCCCGCCAGTTGAGATTTCCGCGGGGGCAGCATCGGTGACCAGGTCGCTGAGAATCCGCTCGAGCGGGGCCTCTGCTCGAGCCTTGAGGTCCGACGCGAGCTCGTCTCTTATCGCTGCACGGACATGTGGCTCGGATGCCGGTTCTTGTGCGGCCAACCTCAGCAGGTATGTCAGGTATTCGATGTCCGCTTCTGCGCCTTCCACTCGATACGCAATGCCCCAAGGGGTGCGTTCCGCGTGGACGCGGGCACCGATCTGGCGCGCGGGGCCGCCCATTCGATTCAACGCCAGGCGAGCCAGAACCAACCCTGCTCCCGCCTCAGCTGCGTTCTCTGTGAGTGGCACGGATAAGCGCAGTGCCGCGGTGCCTCCCGGGTTCACTGTCACCATGACGATCGTGGGCCCGCCCGGGGCTTGAACCACTGAGTCGGGTCGAAACGGTGAGGCGTCCTGAGCCGTCGCCCCACTGGGCAGTGAGCCCAGGAGAAACGTGAAGGTCAGGATACGAATCATCTGAGTAGGTGGGTGACGGGCAAAAGAAAAGGCGCCCGAGGGCGCCTTAGGACTGCGAGCCGTGTCAGGTCGATCAGTTTCGTACCTGATCTGGTAGGATGAAGTTCGCCGGGTTCTGAGCGACACCGTTCATGTGCACCTCGTAATGGAGGTGTGCCGAGGTCGCGATCCCTGTGCTGCCGACCTGAGCGATTATGTCGCCACGCCTTACTTCCTGGCCGCGCTGGGCCACGAGCTGCGAAGAATGACCGTAGAGCGTCGTATACCCGTATCCGTGGTCGATCTCGATCGTGAGTCCGTAACCCACGACCCATCCAGAACGGATCACGCGACCCTTCGCGGCAGCCAAGATCGATGTGCCCTTGATTGCTGAAATGTCCAGGCCCGGATGCGGGAGCGGCCGGTTATGGATGGGATGCATGCGAGATTCGGAATAGCTGCTGCTGATCCAACCCGCCGTGGGCAGGATCGACGGTGTCGATTCCAGCAAGTCGCGATGCGCCAGTACCGAGTCCGTGGCTTCCGAGAGGCTCTCGGAGAGGAGTTTGGCACGTCGCTCGAGGGCGTTGAGGTCGTACGAGACCGCGAAGGCCGTCTTCGATGCCGTCGAGTCGACCGACCAGAGCGGGTAGGTCTCGGGTGTGCCGAGTCCCGGACCGCCGACACCAGCCTGCATGACTTCCGGGTCAATCGATTCGAGGCCCGCGATGCTACGGAAGCGTGCGTCGTTGTCTGCCACCGCGCCGAGCGTGGACTCAAGACCGTCTACCCGACTCTGGAACCGCTGAAGCTCCGCGCGAAGCGATTCATTACGCGTTTCGAGATTACGGGCACTGAGCCGCGTATACCCATCGAAAAGGACCGTGAACGCCGCCCCTACCAATACCAACGCCATCACAGCACTCCCGCCGATTGCCCAGCGAAGCACACGCGATGAGAGTGAGTACTGCCGGACAGGACTGCCTTCGCCGCGAACGACGAGGAAGGTCCAACGATCTCCGGTCATCTAGCGCCTGGGTAACGGGTCACAAGTACAGGTCGTGCTGGGAGTCTACAGGAAGGAAAGGTAGAAGGGTCACAAATACACCGTCAAGTTTGATCCTTCGCCCAAGAGGGCTCGATCCGAGGGAAAAGCCCCTCTCCCTTTTCCACCGTGGCTCCCGCCATCCGAATCGCGAGCGCTTCGTCGAGTGTCGGGATCCCATCTAGACCAAGTCTACGGGCCAATTTCGACATTTGTTCAGGTGCGACCGGCTGAAAGAGCGCGCATAGGGCTACGAGGACATGAGCCAGCGTCGCGAGCGTTTCGTCTAGGTCCCCGGACGCTGCTGGATCCTTGGCCTGCGACCACGGCTGGCGTTCGTCCACGTATCCGTTGGCAGAGCGGGCGAGTTCCATGGCTGCACTCAACGCGTCATGGACTTTGTAGCGAGCCATCGCGTCACGTGCGGCCTGAAACGTTTGAGCGGTCTCTTTCGCCATCCCATCTCCTGCAGCCTCTGGGACGACCCCATTTCGGTACTTGCCGATCATGGATATCACGCGGGACGCCAGGTTTCCGAGAACCTTCTGGAGCTCCTCGTAGCGCGTCATGAAGCGCTCCGGCGTGTACGATGCGTCCGACCCGGTTGGCATTTCTCTGAGCAAATACCACCGGACCGCATCAGAGCCGAACTCGTCGGTGAGTGCCATCGGGTCAATCACGTTTCCTAGCGACTTGGACATTTTGGTGTCCCCGACGACCCACCAGCCATGGGCGAGGATCTGCCTGGGCACCGGGAGTCCCACCCCCATGAGTAGCGTAGGCCAGTACACAGCGTGGGTGGTGATGATGTCTTTCCCGACTAGGTGCAGGTCACAGGGCCACCATGACTCGGCCACGTCGTCGAAGCCCCGCTCGTCGGGTGCGGCACTCGGATCGATAGCGCCGGATGCCGTCAGGTAATTGATGAGCGCGTCTACCCAGACGTAGGCGACGTGCTCATCGTCGAACGGGAGCGTGATACCCCATCCCACCCGCGACTTTGGGCGGGAGATAGAGAGATCCCCCAGCGGCTGTTGGAGGAATCCCACGATCTCGTTCTTTCGCTCTTCAGGAACGATCCACTCCGGGTTCGCCTCGATATGCGCGAGCAAGCGCTCCTGGTACTCGCTCATCTTGAAGAAGTAGTTCTTCTCCTCGAGATACTGAGTTGGCCGACCACAATCGGGGCAGGCATTCTCGGGGCCGAGGTCCTTCTCAGTCCAGTACCGTTCCTCATGGATGCAGTACCAGCCGCTGTATTGGCCCTCGTAGATCTGTCCGCGTTCCCACAGGCGCTCGAGGAAGGCGGTCACGACCGCCTTGTGCCCGTCTTCGGTGGTTCGGATGAACCGATCGTGGGAGATGTCGAGCCGATCCCAGGCTGCAGAGAAACCCGCGGCCATGATGTCGCACAACTCGAGCGGAGTCATCTCGCGCTGTGCTGCCTCGTCCTGGATCTTGGGACCGTGCTCGTCTGTCCCTGTGAGGAACAACACATCGGCGCCGTTCTGCCGCGAGAAACGCGCGAGCACATCCGCAAGGATGGTCGTGTACGCGTGTCCGATGTGGGGATCCCCCGACGCATAGTAGATCGGCGTCGTGAGATAGCGGCGGTTCTGCTCGGTCACGATGGGTCCTTCGGTCTATGGCCGAGTTCGGCTTTCAGCTCGTCAAGGGTGATTATGCGGCGTTCGCCTTCTTCGTCTCGAAGCGAGACGGTGTCACGCCAGATGTCGATGTGGATGACACGTTCCTCTCCCTGGCCCGTGCGGATCTTCTTTCCCTCTCGGGGGAAGCGCCGCCTGGCTTCCACGTAGGTGCGGTGCTCGTACATCAAGCAGCACATGAGTCGACCGCAGCAGCCACTGATCTGGGACGGGTTCAGCGAGAGCCGCTGGTCCTTTGCCAACTGGAGACTCACTGGCTTCAGTTCCGGGAGCCACGTGGAGCAGCATAACTCGCGACCGCACCGGCCGACTCCGCCCAGCAAGGCGGCTTCGTCTCGAACCCCGATTTGTTTGAGCTCTATGCGGGCGCGAAAGCTGCGAGCGAGGTCTCGGACCAGTTCGCGGAAATCGACTCTTTTCTCGGCGGTGAAGTAGATGATCAGCTTGTTGCGATCGAACTGCCATTCCGCCTCTGTCACCTTCATTTTGAGCTTATGCTTGGTGACCAGCTTGCGCGTTTCCGCCCGCACACGGTCCTCGTCCGAGCGTAGAGCCCCAGCTCGCGACACTTCGTCCTTTCGCGCAAGGCGCATGACCTTCTTCTCCGGAGCCGGCGTGGCACAACCGCCGTTCGAAGAAGAACACTTCCGCTCGGCGATCGCGCCGGTGGCGGTCACCTCTCCGAGGTCTTCACCGCGGTCGGCTTCGACAATGACGTGTTGGCCGGGAAGCAGCTCCAATGAGCTGTATGCGTAGTACTCCTTACGCGTGCCCTTGAAGCTGATCTCTGCGAAGCCGGTCATGGTCGCGGCCCCTAGGCTTCCCTGAAGGAGCCGATGCCCTCGTACTTCGCCCAGCGGGCCTCGAGCAAGGCGTCGGTGGACAACTCGCTCAACTCTCCGATGTGGCGATCGAGGGCTCCCTCCAAATTGGACGCCGCTGTGTCCCAGTCCGAATGAGCGCCGCCAGCAGGTTCAGCGACGATCTCGTCACATACGCCGGCTTCCACAAGGTCTGTGGCGGTTAGGCGCAGAGCGGTTGCGGCCTTTTTACGGTGCTCCGCAGAGCGCCATAGGATCGCTGCGCACCCTTCTGGAGAAATCACGGAGTAGATGGAATGCTCCATCATCAAGATGCGATCCGTCACACCGATGCCGAGGGCCCCACCCGACATTCCTTCTCCCAGGACTGCCGAAACTATAGGCACTCTCAGTCGAGACATTTCGCGGAGGTTGAATGCGATGGCCTCACCGATTCCCCGTTCTTCCGAACCGATGCCCGGGTAGGCTCCGGGTGTGTCGATGAAGGTGACGATCGGCCGTCCGAACTTCTCAGCCTGACGCATGAGTCGGAGCGCCTTCCGATACCCCTCGGGGTGGGGCATGCCGAAGTTGCGCTTCAGGTTGGCCTTCATGTCCCGGCCCTTCTGTTGCCCAATGATCATCACCGTGCGGCCTTTCAGTCGGGCCCAGCCACCCACGATGGCCTCGTCGTCCCGAAAGGACCGATCTCCGTGGAGCTCGATCCAGTCTGTAAACGCCCGGCCAATGTAGTCCAGCGTGTAGGGGCGTTTGGGGTGACGAGCGACCAACACCTGGTCCATGGGCACGAGGTTCGCGTACGTGTCGATTCGCAGATCACTCAGCTTGCGCTGAAGCACAACCACCTCGTCCGAAACGTCGATGCCTTTGCGGGCCGCCAGGTCGTTGAGTTTGTCGATTTGTCCTTGAATCTCGACGATGTCGCGTTCGAATTCGAGCACGCTCTAGATCTTCCCTTTGATGATTTCGAAGGCTTCGACTTCCATGAACTGCTGGTAGCGCCCCCAGTACCGGGCGTACGCCTCTGACATGACGGGCGTACGGTCCATACGGCCGGATACGGCGACTCCGAAGGTCGCCAATGCTTTATTCTTGAGCGCCATCTGCCGTCCGATTTTTACGAAATGAGTCGGCTTAAGGTCGAGTCCAGTGGTGGTAGTCTGATACTCAGGCACACGCTCAACGGGGCCCGTCACGGACTGGGCCACTCGGAGCGCCTCGATACGAGCCGGATGGCCATCGTCCAACGCCGCTTTGTCGATGACGAGTTGGCCCTCCATCGAATCGCACGCTTGTTTGGACGCTTTCAGGCCGAGTCCCTGCGCATCGAGTTCATCGTTGCAGAGCGGAACGACGACTGCCGTCTGCCCCCGTGACGCCACCTGCATCAAGGTGCCGCCGCACGCTATCTCGACGTCACCGGCCAGCCCGCCGATCGCTAGGATCGCCGTTGATGCTGCAACCTCGGGATCGGATGAGCCGACGAGGACTGCGACGTGCGTCAGGAATTCTTCCTTGTCGAGCGGCTTCGTAAGGAGGTCGTTCGCACCGTCACGATGCGCCTGCTCGTGGAACTCCGAACCCGTGTACCCCGTTGTGGCCAGCACCGGAAGGTCTACACTCTTCGCGCGCGCCCGGCGAATCACCTCGAATCCGTCCGTGCCCGGCAGATCGAGGTCGGTGATGACGATGTCCCACTCCTGTGAGTGCAGGAGTTCGACCGCGTGATCGCCGTCTTGGCTGTGCGTAACCTCGTAGTCGCCCGTGCTCGACAAGAACGCTTTCACCAGCAGAGCCTGGTCGAAGGCGTCCTCTACGAGGAGGACGCGGTATGTCTTGGCAGGGTCGGGGCTCACAGGGTCCTCGAACGAGGGCGCTTAAGAAATGTCTGGGGCCGAAAAAGATAAGGAGACCGTAGGGCCGCGACAGGGGCAGGGTGTTGGTCAGCCCCGTGCTAAGCGGTTCTGTGTTGGCGGGGGCTCGGGAATGAAGAACCACACCACCAGGCCCATCGCGAGGACAAAGACCGCCCCGATCGCCGTATTGGCACCGAACCCGACCTTCGCGAAGATGGGACCGGACACGGCACCTCCAAGGGCGAAGCCGAGTTGGCCGAGGGCCACGGCAAGACTCATGAGCGAGCCGCGACGTTCGTCTTCTACTAGGGCGGTCAGGAGCGCCGAGAACGGGCTGATCCGCATGGCTACGAGGACCATCGTGAAGAAGAAGAACACGTAGGCGGCCAGCACCGTGGTCACGATCTTGACCGTGAGGAGCGTCAGGACGGAAAGACCGACACAGGCCAGCAAGATGATCCTCTTTCGACCGATCTTGTCTGACAGCTTTCCGATCTGAGGCCCCGTCAGAACGTTGGCGATTCCCCCGACCAGAAACATCAGAGCGATCTGGTTGCCGGTGGCCCCGATTTCCCGCTCCAGCCAAGTGGGCAGATAGATCACGAAGACCGCCACACCGAAGAACATGACGAAGTACGCGACCGCTGCCCAAGCCACTTCAGGGCGACGGAGCATGGCCCAATAGTCAGAAGCGGCTTTGCGGACGGTCAGAGGGTTTTCGGATCGGGGTACGTCCGGCTGGGGGATCCGGAAGTAGATGAGAAAGACGGTGAGAGCCATCGTGACGCCGAACAGATAGAACGGCGCCCGGAAGCCCCACCGATCCGCCATGAGGATTCCCATCGGGATGCCGAAGATCTGTCCGAAGGCTGCCCCACTCATGACCCAACCCGTGGCCCAGCCACGCCGGTCGTATGGAAAATAGTCCCCGATGTAAGAGACCGCTGCCCCGCTCAGCATACCGCCCGCCATACCCGCGAAGACCCGAACAGCCAGGAACGTGATGTAACTGTCTACGAAGGCATGGAGGCCGAGCGCGACGGCCATCGTGCCGCACCCGATGAGAAGAATGCGGCGCCGTCCAAACTTGTCGGATATGGGGCCCGAGAGAATCGCGAACAGCCCGACCATCAGAGAGTACGCCGTCACGAGGGTGCCGAGCACCGCGTCCGCAATGGAGAGGTCGTCGCCGATCTGAGGAAGAATCGGCGAGATGATCATCGTCTGGCCCGCCGATGAGAAGACGAGCAGCCAGAGCGTGAAGACCACCACATAGGGGGAAGACTGCGATTTCATCGCGAGAAGCTAACCCCGCTGAGAAGAGTCCTCGGTCAGCCGTCCCGCTGCAGAATCATCGCGTGCCGCTGGACCGTCGGCATGATCACGAGATTGATCACGTCGACGTGTGCCGGAGTGTTGGCGACGTAATAGACGGCGTCAGCGATGTCCTCGGCAGCAAGAGGTTTGGTGTCCGAGTACACACTGCTCGCCCGCGCCGTGTCTCCGTCGAAACGCACCTCGCTGAACTCCGTCTCCGTAAGGCCGGGGTCCACGCTCGAAACGCGGAGTGCCGTCCCAGCGAGGTCGATGTTCATGCCTTCGTTCAGAGCCCAGACCGCGAACTTCGTCGCATTGTAGACTGCGCCCTTTGGGTAGACCCATCTCCCGGCAATGCTCCCGATGTTGATGATGTGGCCGGAGTCGCGTTCCACCATGAGGGGGATGATCGCGCGGGACATATAGAGGAGTCCTTTTACGTTTGTGTCGATCATGTCGTCCCAGTCGTCCAGCGATCCCTCGTGCAACTTGTCGAAGCCGCGGGCTTTCCCAGCGTTGTTGATAAGAACGTCGGGGACGAGGCCTTCTGACACGAGGTTGGCCACGTAATCCGTGACGACCTGCTTGTCGGCGACGTCCACGGCGGCCGCATGGGCTTCAACGCCGTATTCCTCTCTCAACGCGGTCGCGAGGGCTTCGACCTTCTCGAGGCGTCTCGCCGAGAGAAGGAGGTGAGCTCCGTGCGAAGCAAGGGACCGAGCGCAGGCCTCGCCGATTCCGGCGGAGGCACCTGTAATGAGGACGCGTTTTCCGGCGAGTCGATTCATGAGAAGTGGTTTTAGGTGTTCAGGTGTAGGATGACGTGGTCAGATTCGCTGCGGTGCGGGAGGGGCGCAACCTGCACAAATTGGTGGAGTCCTAATCGCTGAGAAGCCGAGAAGACAACATGACGAATCGCAGGGCCGCAGTGTTGATTCAGGGGGCACCTCAGAGCCAACGGGAAGAGGTCGCGAATGCCGTGAGCCATGGGATTGGCCTACTCGGGGCCTTGGCCGCGACGCCGATTCTTGTGGTAGCTGCAGTTCGCAATGGAGGCCCGGCCGACATCGTTGCGAGCAGCGTCTTTGGTGCGTCGATGATCCTGCTGTATCTCGCCTCCACGTGGTTGCACGCGACCCCTGTCGGTCCCGTGAAGGATCGCCTGCAGATTTTCGACCACTCGGCGATCTATCTGCTCATCGCAGGTACCTACACGCCCTTCACTCTGGGGGTTTTGGCCGGGGCCTGGGGATGGACCCTGTTCGGAATCGTTTGGGGCGCCGCGGTCATCGGAATTGGCACGAAGCTCAAAGCCGGTGCGGGTTATCCTCGGCTGTCGACTGCTATGTACGTGGTCATGGGTTGGCTGGTGGTCATCGCGGTTCGGCCGGTGATGGCCAATATGCCGGTCGAAGGCCTGCTTTGGCTGGTGGCCGGTGGCCTATTCTATACCGCCGGAGCAGGCTTCTATCTCGCGAAGCAGCTGCCATACAGCCACCTGATTTGGCACCTCTTCGTGCTGGCAGGTTCGGTCTGTCATTTCTTCGCGGTCCTCTGGTACGCGGTGTGACCGGTCGCTAGAGTCGAGCGACCCATGACCCTCTGAGCGGGAGCTCGCTTGAACAAGAAGCAGGTCGGCGCCTGGGCGCTCTTCGATTTTGCCAATTCGGTCTACCCGGCCGTCGTCATCAGCGTCGTCTTCCAGGTGTTCTACATCGAGACCGTGGTCGGCAACGCGGACAGCATGGGCGACTGGTGGTGGGGCCGAGCCGTCTCGCTCTCTGCTTTGATTGTGGCCGTGACTTCTCCGGTGTTGGGCGCGATTGCCGACAGGGCCGGCCTGCGGAAGCGTTTCCTGGCGTTTTACGTGATGATTTGCGTCACCGGGGTTGCACTCTTCACGACGCTGGGCCCCGGCATGGTGGCGTGGGGCTTTGTGGTGTTCGTCTTTGCCAACGTGGGCTTCGAGGGTTGCCTAGTGTTCTACAACGCATATCTCCCGGACATCGCGCCGCCAGAAAAACAGGGGTGGGTGTCGGGGCTGGGTTTTGGGATCGGCTACGTGGGATCGGCTCTCGGCCTTCTCCTCGCCATTCCGCTTATCGCGACCAGTGTCGATCTGGTCTGGGTGATGGTCGCGCTCTTCTTCATCGTCTTCTCGATCCCGTCCTTCTTGTTCCTACCCAAGGATGAGGAGGGGGACATGTCGGTCGGGCGCGCAGCCGTGTGGGGAATCACGGGCTTCCGCCAGATCGTTGGCGAGGTGCTCAAGGAGAAGGAGCTGAGTCGATTCCTGCTCGCGTTCTTCTTCTATATCGATGGAGTGCTCACGGCGATCTACATGTCGAGCACGGTGGCCTCGACCACGTTCGGGTATACGGACAACGAACGGATCTATCTGTACATCGGCCTACAGATTTTCGCTTTGATCGGCGCGTTCTCACTCGCGAAGCCGACCGATCGTATTGGGCCGAAGAAGGTCATCAGCGGAGTCCTCGTCCTGTGGACGCTGGTCGCGGTGGGCCTCTACTTCATCCCGGATTCGAAGGTGTGGTTCGCTGCCCTCGCGTTCATAGCAGGATTCGGGTTAGGCTCGGTGCAGGCCGCCAGTCGCGCTTTCATGGCCGCGTTGATTCCGGAAGGGAAAGAGGCTGAGATGTTCGGCTTCTATGCGCTGTGTGGTAAGAGTTCCTCGATGATCGGCCCGTTTGTGTTCGGCTACATCGCGGTGACCACGGGCGGCAACCAGCGTCTCGCCGTCGCAGCGATTAGTGTGCTCTTCATACTAGGGTTGGCATTGCTTCAGCGTGTGAACGACCCAAGGGCGGTCACCACCTGACGTGGGCCTGACACGACGTACCGCGGTGGTTGTCATCTGTGCGGTGGCGCTGATGACCGGGGTGCTGACCCGTCTCGCCGCAGGTCGGACGTCGGCCACGTTCGACGAGATCATTCTGGTGGCGGGCGGCGTGCGAGGTCTGGAGCAAGGCCGGTGGGACATGGTCACCGACCAGCCACCCCTCGCGATGTATGCGTATGGACTCGCGGCGAGGGGTGCGGTTGAGGCGTTTCCGCCGGAGGATCGGGCTTGGGACTTCGATCAGCGCTGGAACTACGCCCGCTTGCTGTTCTTTGGGATGAACAACGATCGCGATGCGGTTCTCGGACGAGCCAGGCTCGTGGCGTCTGGTGCTGCCGCGATCGTGGTTCTGGGCACCGGGCTGTTTGGTCTTTGGATCGCCGGACCTGTTGCGGGTGTGTTGGCAGGCATCTTTACGGCGCTGATTCCTGATGTGATGGCCCATGGCGGGGTCGCGTACAATGACCTTCCGCTCGCTGCCGCCTTCCTCTTTGCCGTATGGGCTTTGGACGTCGCGGTCAGGAAGCCTTCACCTATGAGTGCGTCAATCGCGGCGCTGGCGGTCACGGCAACGTTCGGCATGAAGCTGAGTGCGCTCGCACTCGGGCCGATCTTCGTGATACTGCTTGGTATGGAGGCATGGGGGCGGCGCGGGGACGCCGGATGGAGGAAGGATGTAGCGGTGTCGCTCGGTGTGGGCGCAGTCGCGACCTACGTGGCGATGGTCCTTCTGTACCGGGGAGACCCCGCGCTCACGCTGCTTCGTTTCAACTTCTGGCGTACCGTGCTGCACGCCTCCGGTGGCCATGAAGCCCCTGCCTATTTGCTCGGACAGACCAACGCCAATGGGTGGTGGTACTATTTCCCGGTGGCCTTCTTCTTCAAGACTTCAGTGGCTTTCCAGGCGGCAACGGGAATCGCGGTTGCCGCTCTGGGCTGGCGATGGCACAAGGGTGGGCGTTCGGTCGCCGCGGCGCTGGAGTGGCGAGGCCGATCCGCGGTCGTCGGGGTGCTCGTCTTCGGGGCCTTTTTGATGCGGTCGGACTTGAACGCGGGCTTCCGCTACGCCCTCCCGGCGGTCGTGCTGCTGTCGGTCGTCGCTGCGGTGGGTGTCGCAGACCTACGTCGCGGCTGGACCCGATTCGCTCGCCTGACGATCCCGACTCTGGTTGTGCTGCAGGCGGTGTCGGTGCTGACCGTGTACCCGCATTTCCTTGCATACTCGAGCGTGTGGGCTGGAGGGCGAGACAACGCTCATCGTGCCCTGGTGGACTCCAACCTCGATTGGGGCCAAGGACTGCTCGAGCTCCGCGCCTTCATGGAAGAAGAGGGGGTTCAGAGCGTCTGGCTCTCCTACTTTGGGAGTGTGCCTCCGGAGGCGTACGGAATCGAATACGTTGCACTGCCGAGCTTTTTTCGCTTGCCCATGGTCCGAACATCCGGTGCGGAGGAGTCCCCGCGCTTCACCGTAGTTTCGGCGACGAATCTGCACGGGACGTATTTGCAGGGGCGGGACCCGTTTGCAGCGTTGAGAGATCGGGTGCCGTACCGTGTGCTGGGGCACTCGCTCTTTGTGTTCGACGAGGGTGGTTAGACGAGAGCAGCCCGTCTGTTAGAGACCGCGCTCGTCCAAGGCCAGCAAGGTCCGTAAGAGGACTTGCGTTCCGTTCGCGATGTCCTCGTCCGCGGTATGCTCTTCAGGGGCGTGGCTGATACCGGCGATCGATGGCACGAAGATCATTCCGACCGGTCCGAGCAAAGCCATGCTTTGAGCGTCGTGTCCGGCACCTGACGGCATGCGTCGGGCATCCAAGCCGAGAGACGAGGACTCGTTCTGGATGATGTCGCGAATTCGTTCGTCGGTGGGAGCGGCGCGGCTGGTGTAGAAACGCTCGAACGAAAATGAAACTGAGCTCTCGTCGGCGACCGAGTCTACTCCCAACCGAATCGAATCGAACGTGTTTTGAATGCCGTTCATCGTCAGGTCGCGGATCTCGAGCGTCATGCGTACCAGGCCTGGAATCACATTAGGCGCACCCGGTTCGGCCTCGAGTCGACCCACCGTTGCGACCTGTCGGCCCGGCATCTCACGTGCCGTGCGATGGGCGAGATCAATGAAACGGGCGGCTCCTACCATGGCGTCCGAGCGGCGGTCCATCGGGGTTGTGCCCGCGTGATTCGTTGCGCCGCGCACCGTGACGTTCCAGCGCATGATGCCGACGATGCCTTCCACAACACCGATGTCGTAGCCATCGGTGTCCATGACCGCACCCTGTTCGATATGGAGTTCTAGGAACGCTGTGTGTGACCCCTCGCCCCGACGTACCTCAGCCAGTCGGTCGGGGTCGCCCCCCAGACGGCGCAGACCTTCTCCGATTGTGTAACCGGACGCGGTCTGAATCTCGAGCTCGAACGGCTCTACCTCTCCGGCAAGCGCGCGACTCCCCGTCTTTCCACCCTCCTCATTGGAAAAGATGGCCACCTGAATGGGGTGCCGGGTCGTGTGGCCTGCCGAAGCGAGTACCGTGGCGACTTCGACCGACCCCATGGAGCCGACTTGTCCGTCGAAGTTGCCGCCGCCCGGTACCGAGTCGATGTGTGATCCGAAGATCAGAGGAAGGAGGGTGTTGTTAGTGCCGGCCTTTCGGCCAATTAAGTTGCCGGCGACGTCCACGTGCGTGTAGAAACCCGCTTCTCCCAGGAGGCCTGAGACCCAGTCGAGTGCTTCGAGGTTGGCGTCGCTGAAGGCGACCCGGTCGATACCCCCAGCGTCGTTTTGTCCGAAGGAGGCGAGGGTGCGCATGCGTTCGGTGAGCCGACTGGGATCGATGGAGAGGCTCTGTTGCTCATGCCCTCCGCCAGCTGCCCAGAGCGGGTGCGGTACGGTGAGGCCGGTGAGCGCGGCAGCGCTCAGTCGCGTGAAGTCTCGTCGTTTCATGGGTTCAACCTATGGGAACGTCCTTCCTCTTCAACACGAGCGGCGCGATCAGGCTGAGGATTGCCATCACCCACAAAGCGATGGCGATCGGAGAATCGAACAAAACGTTCCATTCGCCGCCCGAGAGCGCCATTGCCCTCCGAAGGCTTTTCTCCATGATCGGCCCGAGAACGAGCCCGAGGATTACGGGGGCCAATGGAAAGTCGAACTTCCTCATCAAGTATCCAACCACACCGAATCCGGTCATCATGACGAGGTCGAGGCTACTGCCGTTGACGGCGTAGACCGCCACGAAGGCCAGTGCAGCCACACTCGGGACGAGGAACCACCTCGGGGCGGTCAGCGCTTTCACAAAAACGCCCACGAGCGGAAGGTTGAGCAGGAGAAGGAAGAGATTCCCGATGTACATGGAGGCGGCCAGCCCCCAAAACAGTTCTGGCTCTTCCGTGATCAGGAGCGGGCCGGGCGTGATCCCAAGACCGAGCAGCGCACCCAAGAGCACGGCGGTCGTTCCGCTCCCCGGCACCCCCAATGTGAGCAACGGGATCATGGCGCCGTTGGCGGCTGCGTTGTTGGCCGCTTCCGGTGCGGCCACGCCGCGGATGTCGCCGTTCCCGAAGTCCCCATCGCTTCCCGAGATCCGTTCCTCCGTCGAGTAGGCGAGGAAGGACGCGATCGTACCACCGGCACCTGGAAGTACGCCGACCAGAAATCCGATCACGCTGCCGCGCGCCATCGTCCAGCCGGAGGAGGCCAGTTCCTTCGCGCTGATCATCACCCGGCCATACGAGGTTGAGGCTGCCTGTCCTCGGTCCGTTTCCTCGAGTAACTGGAAGACTTCGCTGATCGCGAAGAGGCCGATCGTGACGACGACGAAATCCATGCCATCGAGCAGCTGCAGGGAATCGAAGGTGTAGCGTGGAATGGCGCTCTGGGGATCGAGTCCGATCGTGGCGAGCCAGAGTCCGAAGCCGGTGGATGCCAGGCCCCGTACCAAGCTCCCGCCTGCAAAGCTCGAAAGCGCCGAGAACGCGAAGACCATAAGGGCGAAGTACTCAGCCGGCCCGAAACGGATCGCCCAGGTGGCGAGCATCGGTGCAAACAGGACCAACGCAAGGATCGAGACCGTGCCGCCGACGAACGAGGCGATTGCGGACATCGCCAGGGCCGGACCGCCCCGTCCCTGTTTCGTCATGGCGTGCCCGTCGATCGCAGTTACGACGGCCGAGGCCGTGCCGGGCACGTTGAGCAGAATTGTGCTGATCGAGTTTCCGTATTGAGAGCCGTAGTAGATCCCGGCGAGCAGGATAAGCGCAGATGCAGGTGGGAGCCCCAATGCGTAGGTAACGGGGACCAGAATCGCGATGGCGTTTATTGGCCCGATGCCAGGGAGCATCCCAACGAACGTGCCCACGAAGGTCCCGACGAACGCGAGGGCCAAGTTCAGCGGTTGAAGAGCGACCCCGAAGCCCGAGATCAGGTGGCTCAGCGCATCCATAATTCACCGATGGGGAGCGCCAGCCCTAACAACACGACGAAAAGCAGCCACAAGATCCCGGAGAGGGCTGCGGCGGCGAGCAGGCTTTTTCTAGGGGGCCCGTCGTAGAGCAAGGACAGGATCGACACGACCGCCGTCGTGCATGTGAAGAAGCCAATCCAGGGGAGAAGCCCTGCGTACAAGATGAACGCGACCCCTGCGCCGACGATCCTCAAGGCTGGCCCCTGGGCCGGCCAGGAAACGTCGCTGTCGGGGACGATGAGCATGCGCAGGGCCGCAATCCCCAGGATTAGCGCCACCAGCATGGGCAGCGCTTTGGGCCCGATCGCGTCGGTCACGAAGGCGACGTTGAACGTCGTGGCTTCGAGACCGATCGCCGCCGCGAGGATTACCAGCACGGCCCCCGCGACACGAGTGCTCTTCCTGGGCATCGCTTCCGGGATCTGCGTCACTTGATGAGTCCGATCTCTCGAGACATCGCCTCGAACTCCCCGACTTGGACGTTCACGAACGCCTCGAAAGTTTCTCCGACTAAGAAGTAGGGGTTCATCCCGGCGGTGCGACGGGCCTCCTCCCATTCTTGAGACAACCCGACATCGGTCAGCACTCCGACCCAACGCTGGTATTCCTCATCACTGATTCCGCCCGGTACGTAGTAGCCGCGCCAAGTGACCCAGGTGACGTCCAGTCCAGACTCCATGGCGGTCGGGACGTCCGCGAGAACGCCGCCCACCCGTTCCGGCGACATGACGGTGAGTACGCGTAGCGTGCCCGCGGCGACCTGGCCCTCGACCTCTGACACCTCACCGGAGAAGACATGAACGAATCCACCCAGCAGGGCGGTCATCGCCTCGCCGCCTCCATCGAAGGGTACGTACCGGACGGTCCGGGGATCGATGCCCGCTTGGTGCGCCAGGAGGAGGACCTTCATGTGGTCCTGTCCCGTCACGGAACTTCCGCCTGATACAACTACCGACGATGGGTCCTCTCGCAGGTCGGCGATAAGATCGTTCAGTGTTCGCCATGGTGAGTCGGCGGCCACCGCGAGTATGCCGTATTCGGCGCCGAGGGCTCCCACCCACCGCACGTCGTCTGCTGTCAGGCTGCCGTATTGCCCCTGGGCCAAGAGTAGAGCTGTGGAGGTCGAGGCCGCCACCAGAAGGCCGGTATCCTCATTCCGTTGCGCGACCGTCCGGGCGAACGCGACTCCTCCTCCCGCCCCCGGCAGGTTCGTCGTCCTAACTGCACCGGGCGAGATCTCGAGATCTCTCAAGACGCGTGCGATGGACCGGCAGGTCATGTCCCATCCGCCGCCCGCGTTCGCGGGAGCGATACACTCCCATCCACGGGTGCTGTCTATGGGGGAGCACGCGAGAAAGGTGGCACATACGAAGAGAGTTGCCCCCCCGGCCGATCGCCGGACGCCCGTCAGCATCCGTTCACGCGCCCAGTCATCGCCTTCGGCCTCTCCGTCGGTTGGTCGGTTTGCGCCTAGTTCCCCGGGTTGGCCCTGTAGTCCAGTGGTGGCGGCCGGTCGCCCACCAGCGAGATGTGCTGGTAGTTCGGGCCCCGCTTCTCGTCGAACTCCGCTCGAGCCTGTCGAATCAGGTCCGGGTTCATGAAGAGATCGACAGCGCTCATGGCGATTGTCTTGGCAGCGACGAGCATGCCTTTCGTTCCAATGGATGTGCCGCCGGCGGCGACTGCCTGCCATGAGTGTGAGGACGTGCCGGGGACCCAAGTGGCTGCCCGCAGTCCCGCGGTCGGGACTGCCCAACTGACATCACCGACGTCTGTGGAGCCTCCCCCTCGGCGCGCGCCCGTCGGGGCAGCGAATGGCTTCACTTCGGACGCGGCTGACATCGGCCTAGCGTCTTCCGGGAGCGATTCCCTGATCACTTCAGCGAAGCGCATCTCCTCGTCGGTGTACTCGACGCCACCCACCGTGGTCAGGTTCGCGTGGATGACCTGCGCGAGGGTCACGTTCGGGAGCAGGTTGTACACCCCGTTGATGATCTCGTACTCCATCTGGGTCTCGGTACCGAGCGCCGCGCCTTCCGCTGTGTCAACGAGTCGCTCGAAGAGTTCGCGCACCACGGCTGCGTCAGGGTGCCGGACGTAATGGTAGACCTCGGTAAAATCGGGGACCACGTTGGGGGCTGCGCCGCCGTAGGTGGTCACGTAGTGCATCCGCGTCGCCTCTGGGACGTGCTCGCGCATGAGGTTGACCATGTGGTTCATCGCCTCGACACCGTCCAGCGCCGAGCGTCCACGTTCCGGAGCTCCTGCCGCGTGGGCGCTGATGCCCCTGAAGCGGAACTTGGTCGAGATGTTTGCGAGCGAGGACACAGCGTCGGCCATGTTGTAGTCGCCCGCGTGCCAGTGCAGCACGATATCGACGTCATCGAAGAGTCCTGCCCGCACCATGTAGATCTTCCCGCCGCCGCCTTCTTCCGCAGGTGTTCCGTAGAGGCGAATCGTGCCTTCCTGCCCTGTCCTTTCGAGGAAATCACGCACGGCGAGTGCCGCTGCGGTGGATCCTGTTCCGAAGAGGTGGTGGCCGCAGGCATGCCCAGCCGACTTCGTGTCGATCGGGTTGCGTTCTGCTGTCCGGTCCTGGGTGATGCCTGGCAGCGCGTCGAATTCAGCCAGGATCGCGATCACCGGCTCGCCGGAGCCGTAACTCGCCGTGAATGCCGTCGGGATGTCGGCTACACCTGGGGTGACGTCGAATCCCGCCTCGGCCAGACGGGACTGCAGGAGTTGCGAACTCCGATGCTCCTGATAGCCCACTTCGGCCAGATCCCAGATCTCCATTGCCAGATCTTCATACTCGGAGGCGTGGGACATCACGTGATCCGTGATGAGTTGTTTGGCGTCTTGAGCAGCCAAGGGGGCAGCCGCGAACGCGACGAGGGCAGCAAGGGTCAGTCGACGCATGTGTCGAGTCTCCGACGAAAGTGAGGAAGGCACTAAATCTACGGCGAAGCGGGAGCCGATTGCGAGGGTGGAGGCGCCCCTCTGGGATGGCGGACCGCCGGAGGCTGGGCCACGTTACGCGCCCGCTCGAAAGCTGTGGTGAACCCGACGTCCGAGGATCGACGAGTGTCTTTGATGAAACGAATGGGCCGTGGGTCCATGGTCGCGCTGGTTTGCGGAACGATGGCGTGTGCTGGCCCGTCTACGGCTTCTCGCGACGGGGTGGACCTCGTGCTGACCAACGGGAAGATCGTCACGGTGGACGATGCGCTCCCGGAGGCCGAGGCCGTTGCGATAAGCGGAGACCGTATCATCGCGGTGGGTACGAGCTCGGAAATCGATGCCATGATCGGTGAGGACACCGAGGTGGTGGATCTCGAGGGCCGCCTGGCGATCCCTAGCTTTATCGAAGGTCACGGCCACTACGTGCGCCTAGGCGAATCGAAGACCATCCTGGACCTGACTGTTGCCACCAGCTGGCAGGACATGGTGGACATTGTTGCTGAAGCTGTGGCGTCAGCACCTCCTGGCGCCTGGATCGAGGGGGCTGGCTGGCACCAAGAGAAATGGGCATCGACCCCGGCAGGATCGGTCGAGGGCGTGCCCACCCATCGCTCGATGACGGCAGTGTCTCCTGAGAACCCGGTCATGCTCTCGCACGCGAGTGGACACGCCGCGTTCGCGAACCTGATGGCCATGGACATGGCAGGCATCGACGAAGACACCGCTGACCCGATTGGTGGCACCATCGTGCGAGGCAACAACGGTGAGGCCACGGGACTCCTGCGCGAAAACGCCGATGCGCTCGTTTTTGACGTCATCGCGGAAGCCAAGGCCAAACGCTCTGAAGAAGAGCAATGGGACGAATTCGTGCGGTACGTCCAACTCGCAGGTGAAGAAGCGTTGTCTAAAGGTGTGACGACGTTCCACTCGGCCGGTCCGAACTTCGAGACGATCGATGCTCTCAAGCGCTTGGCGGACGAAGGTGCGCTCCCGATCCGCCTCTACTTGATGGTCCGGAACGAGAGCAACGAGTCGATGCGTGCTCGGCTCAGTGACTATTACATGGTCGGCTACGGAGACAACCATCTGACGGTGCGTTCTATCAAGCGTCAGATCGATGGAGCCCTCGGTTCCCATGGTGCGTGGATGCTGGACGAATACGAGGATCTGGAAACCATCGGCCTTACGGTTGAAGATCCGGATGACATTGCCGAGACGGCCGCGATCGCGTTCGAACAGGGGTGGCAGCTCAACACACACGCCATTGGCGATCGTGCGAATCGTGTCGTGCTCGACGTCTATGAAGGCGCGTTCGGTACTGCCGCCTCACCCGACCGACGTTGGCGCATCGAGCACGCGCAGCATGTGCACCCCGCCGACGTTCAGCGCTTTGCCGATCTCGGCGTGATCGCCTCGATGCAGGGCATCCACGCGACCTCGGATGCGCCGTGGGTGTTCGCACGCCTAGGGGCGGAACGGGCTGAGAGTGGGGCCTATCTGTGGCGGTCGTTCATGGACGCGGGTGTGGTCATCAACAACGGTACCGACGTTCCCGTCGAGGACATTTCTCCGATGGCATCGCTCGCAGCTTCCGTGGTCCGGCAGGACAAAGACGGGAACGACTTCTTCCCGGACCAGAAGATGACGCGAATGGAGGCGTTGAGGAGTTACACGATCAACAACGCCTTTGCGGCGTTCGAGGAAGATCTCAAGGGTTCGATCACCGTCGGCAAACTCGCTGACATCGCCGTGTTGGATCGAGACATCATGACGGTGCCGGAGTCAGAAATGGCCGGGGCTCTTGTGGACATGACCATTCTAGGTGGCGAGATCCGTTACCGACGGGGGAACTGATGCGGCTCAAGAATGCAACTTCGTGGATGATGGCTTTCGCACTGCTCGCCGCAGGATGCACTGTGGAAGAGCGAGCCGACCGGGACAGTGAAACCGCTTCCGCCCCGAAGCCCCGGAAGGAGATCATTCAACCCGAAGGAGTGACCCGGCTACCGGTTTTCTCCACTGCGGTCCGAAGCGGAAATCTCATCTTCCTCTCCGGCGCGATTGGCGCCTTGCCCAACGTCTTACCTCCGACGCTCATCGAGGGCGGCATCGTCCCAGAAGCCCGACTGGCTATGGACAATCTCTATGTGGGTCTCGAAGCCGCAGGAGTAGGCTGGGAAGACGTTGTGAAATGCACTGTCTTCTTGGCGGACATGGTCGACTATGGTCCGTTCAACGAGGTGTATCTCGAGTATTTCCCATCCGATCCGCCCGCGCGCTCAGCGATGTCCGTGCGCGGGCTCGCGTTCGATGCGCGAGTGGAAGTGGAGTGTATCGCTGCCGTTCCTGAGGGGAGCTAACGCCGCGTCACTTCCTAATTGTCCCGTCCCCGTCCAGGTCGTGACGCCACCATACGGATCAGCGAGCCCGCGTTAACCCAGTTCGACACGAAAGCTGTCGGGACTGCCGACCTCTGGGTTGCCGTGGGGATGGAGGCTCTCGCCTCCGGCTGGGCTGCCTGGCACGTGCGTGATGCCCGTACTGCAAAAGTATGCTCCGCGCCCTCCGGTACGACCTAGGATGGCGGACCTATCCGATTCGTGGCGAGGATGTGCGGTCTTGGGTGGACATCCCTTGCCAGCGGTGGGATCCGTGGACGCCGGAGAAGGTCTGGGAGCTGCATGGTGATGTCGCCGAAAACGTTCTCCGCCGGATTCTGACGTATCAGGACATCGGCGGAGCTTCCGAGCGGAGGATCACGGACGCTGCGAAGGCAATCGAGCACGCTGCTCCTGCCGGAGAGTTCACCGAATCCATAACCGGTGACCGACGGTCCCTGTGGAAGATGGGGGAGGGCGGAACGATCGGCCTCAAGATCGCCTTGAATGAATTGGTTGAAAGGAGAACGCTCAATCTGGAGGTTCGGGTACTGGAGTTCTTTTGGAAGAAAAAAGAAGAATAAAGACCTGCTTTACTAAGCCACCATCACGATAAGTGCGTTCAGACATTTACTGATGTATCTAAACGTGGACCGATGACCCTTACGGTGCCACCAGTCTTTATTGATTCCAGATGCCCATCTCTAGTCTGATTTCTGCTCGTCTCCTCACAGACTCCATACATGATGCCGGATCCCCTAACTGATTGCATGGCCCCTTTCATAAGCTAGCTACTTCAATAGCTGACTTGGTCCTGATTCAGGTCCTTCAATAACACAGAAATGGGATGAAGTTATGATGAAAGCCAAGTGTGTTCATTCTTTCAGATCATTCTTGCTCTACCGTCTTCAACTAATGTGAATATTGTGTCGTTGTTCCATGACTGAGTGAATTCAATCATAGTAAGGTGACTTGGCCGTTTAGAGCGTAGAAGCATCACTTGATTAGTAATACTCATTAGATCATCTTTTTCTGCCTTGGATTCAAATTGGTACTTGCTGGGTATATACCAGAGTCCTCGCTTCGTATTTATGTGTGCTGGGTAAGTCATCGTGTTAGCTCTTAGGTGCAGTGATCCTATTCTGAAATCAGAACCGTATCATTCTTTTCCTAAGAGCAACGCCCCTGACGCCTAGAAACTGGATGCAATCCCACATATAGATATTTTGGATTGGAGCAAAATACGTAAGCACTATAAAGGTGCCGCCTGTCCTTTTACAAATGATTATCAACCGAGGAGTTAGTTGGATGGCGAATAACAAAATGCTAGAAGAACTAGACACGCAGATTGAGAACCTGAAAAAGCAGCGGGAAGCCGTTGTGGCCAAGGAGAAAGCAGATGATCTAAGGAAGGTGAAATATTTGTTGAAAACACACAGATTCACGTATAGCCAAGTGAAGAAGGAACTCGGCGTCGGAAGGGCTACGAAGAAATGCCAAATGTGTGGATCTGTGGCCGCAGGGTAGATCCACTCGTAGTATGAAGATGGATGAGCTTTGGTTGGCAGTAGACATGGTGTTAACCCGCTTGACCCTATGCCATCGAATATGCTAAAGCGTTGCAAGACAAGGGGATAGGGCGCATGACGGATATAACACGCAGAAACTTTGTATCCAGCAGTTCCAAGCTCGCGATGGGCGCCATGATCGTGCCTCGGAAGGTGCTGGGCGGGGTCGGTTACCAGGCCCCGAGCGACACGCTCAACATCGCGATCGTAGGCGCTGGCGGGATGGGCAACGGGAACGCCCGGGAATTGGGTTCGGAGAACATCATCGCCGTCTGCGACGTGGATATGGATTTCGTCGCGCGCAGGGCGGCCGAAGAAGCCGAGCCCGACGGAGAGGGGATGCCACGCGAGAAGGGCATCCGCTGGCGGGAACAGTTCAATGCTGCCCGGAAGTTCTCGGACTTCCGAGTCATGTTGGACGAGATGCCGGACATCGAGGCGGTTCTCATTGCAACGCCTGACCACGCGCACGCAGCGATCGCTGCTGCCGCGATGCGTGCGGGCAAACATGTCTACTGCCAAAAGCCGCTCACTTACACAGTTCACGAAGCGCGGGTCCTCCAGGAGTTGGCGGAGTCGACCGGTGTCGTGACTCAGATGGGGAACCAGGGACACTCCGGCGACGACGCGAGACTTCTGAATGAGTGGATTCAGGCAGGCGTGATCGGGAACGTGCACGAGGTCCACGTGTGGACGAATCGACCGATTTGGTCGCAGGGATTGTTGCGGCCGGCTCCATTCCCGGAGGACTTCGACCCGAACTCGACAGACCGGTCATGGTGGCCCGGATCCATCCAGGCCGCTCATGCCACGGGCCTACACGGAGACTTCGCGGTGCCTGCGGGGCTGGATTGGGACCTTTATCGGGCGTCTAACGCACAATCGGTGGACTATCACCCGATTTACCATCCCTTCCATTGGCGCGGTTGGACGGACTTCGGGGTCGGCGCGCTGGGTGATATGGGCGCACACCTCATCGACCACCCCGTGTGGGCGCTCGATCTCGGCCTGCCGACTGCGATCGAGGCCACGTCGACGCCATGGGGTGGCCCGGAAGACAACCCGGTCTCATACCCGATGGCGACCAAGGTGCACTACGAGTTTCCGCGTCGGGGTCTGCTCCCCGAGGTCGACCTCCACTGGTACGACGGTGGCCTTATGCCGAAGCGGCCGGAACACCTGCCGGATGACGTTCGATTGAACCGTGAGGGTGGTGTGATCTTCGTCGGTGAACGTGGGATCTTGATGCACAACACATACGGTCGGAATCCCCGACTCTACCCGGAGGCGCTGAACGAAGAGGCCGCCGCGGTGCCACAGAGCTACCTCCGCATCGAGGACAGCCACGAGATGAATTGGGCGAATGCCTGTAAGGGCATCGGGGAAGCGACGTGCCCGTTCTCCTATGCGGCTCCGCTTACCGAGACCATGCTCCTTGGGATCGTAGCGCTCCGCACTGGCCAAGGGTTCAAGATCCGATATGACGCCGAAAACATGCGCGTCACCAATTCCGAAAAAGCGAACGAGTACCTCGTGCGCGAATACCGCGAAGGATGGGCGATCTGATGCGTAGAGTTTTCCTCACGATCCTGGCGGCGCTGCTGGTCGGTGCACCTGCGGCTGCGCAAACGCACAACACGCTCAATGCCGCCGAGCGGGAAGCTGGATGGGAGCTGCTCTTCGATGGACAGACGCTCGATGGATGGCGCCGGTACGACGGTGAGCCGATGACCGATGGTTGGGCCGTCGAGGGGGGTATGCTGACCCATACCTCCGGTGGGCGCGACATCATCACAGACGACGCGTACACCGACTTCGAACTCTCGCTGGAATGGATGGTCGAAGCCGGTGGCAACAGCGGCGTCTTTTACCGAGCCGCGCTAGGGGAAGAGTGGGTCTACCACAGCGCGCCCGAGATGCAGGTACTCGATGATGCCGCCCATCGTGATGGTCAGAATCCTCTGACCAGCGCCGGATCCAATTATGGTCTCTATCCGGCCCCACGTGGCATCGTGAATGGTGCCGGGGAATGGAATTCGGCAAAGATCGTCGTGCGTGGTTCAGCCGTGGAGCACTGGCTGAACGGGACGAAGATCGTCGCGTACGAGTTCGGCAGCGCGGGTTGGTCTGAACTCGTAGCGAACAGCAAATTCAACGAATGGCCGGCGTACGGTCAGGCGGACCGCGGCCACATCGGATTCCAGGATCACGGCAACCGTGTCTGGTACCGAAACGTGAAGATCCGAGACTTGAGATGACCCTGGATAGGCGGTCGTTCTTGGCCGCGTTCCCGGGAGCAGCCCTCGCGGCTCGCTACGCGGGGGAGGGCCTCGTTCGTCGCCCCGCCCTCGATGCCGTTGGTGTCCAGATCTACACTTTGCGCACCGAGATGGCGGCCGATGCCGCCGGGACGCTCGCCGCTGTTGCGGAGATCGGGTATACCGAAGTGGAGCTCTTTGGCCCCTATGGTTTGGCAGGCCGTCAGATGCGGACCCAGTTGGACGATGCGGGGCTTCGAGCTGCCTCAAGTCACGTGAGCATTGGTGATGTACGTGATCGGTGGTCTGCGACGCTTGAGTCGGCGCAGGAGCTCGGTCAGGCGCTGATCGTCGTGCCGAGTCTTCCGGGCTCTGAGCGCGACTCCGAGTCACTCAGGAAGATCGCTGACGAGTTCAACTCAGCGGGTGAATCAGCGAAGGCGGCGGGGATGCGCTTCGGCTACCACAACCATCAGTGGGAGGTCACGCCCGGTTACGATGGCGTCCGCCCGATCGACATACTGATGGAGTACACGGACCCTGCCCTCGTCGATTGGCAGATGGACATCTTCTGGGCGGTGGACGGCGGCGCTGACGCGTTGGCGGAACTCGATCGCCATCGGGGCCGGATCACGAGTGTGCATGTGAAGGATCGGACGTTTTCAGGAGAAATGGTCGATGTGGGTGATGGCGTCATCGACTTCTCGGCCATCCTGAGTCACGCGGAGTCACTTGGCTTGACGCACCAGTTCGTTGAGCACGATCGACCGGCAGATGCCCTGGTGAGTGTCCGGAGAAGCTTCGCTGCCGTGAAGGCGTTAGGCCTCTAGCGAGATCCGGCGGCTCTGGATCTTAGGGGGCGGGTCGCGGGGGTAGAGGGAGCGTGAGGAGCGTCCTGGTCTCGCTGGGCGGGGGTCATGGATCTAATCTTCGTCTCACGAAAAACCCCTCCTTAGTTCCTTCACTGCACGCCGAGGCCGATATGCGCAGCACCTCTCTTCTGATCGCGATCTCTCTCCTTGCCTCGGTAGGCACTCTTGCGGCGCAGGACCTCGTACTCACCAACGCCCATGTCGTGGACGTCGTGACAGGGGAGGTCAGCGCGCTCTCCACGGTGGCCATGAGCGACGGCCAAATTGTCAGCATCACGAGGGGCGGCGCTCAGCCCGCGTCGGGTGTCACGGTGATCGATGTGATGGGGCGTTATATCGCGCCGGGTTTGATGGACGCTCACGTCCACGTCGGGAACGCGGCCGATGCTCGCCGTGC
Organism: Longimicrobiales bacterium; assembly: GCA_029245345.1. Classification (NCBI taxonomy): domain Bacteria; kingdom Pseudomonadati; phylum Gemmatimonadota; class Longimicrobiia; order Longimicrobiales; species Longimicrobiales bacterium. Next base: position 137,720 of record JAQWPM010000022.1, on the reverse strand, counting down.
GCTTCTTTCCGGGGTGACGACCATGAGAAGCATGGGCACTTCCCACTACGCCGATGTGGGTATGCGTGAGCTACAGGCGGCCGGACATCTCGAGGCCCCGCAGTATTTGGCAGCTGGATATCACGTGAGGCCGCCGGCCGCAGAGGCCTTCTTCCAGGATCACCCAGAGCTCGGCGACCTGTACGGTAAGCCGATCCAGGGAGATGCTGCGGTGCGGGCGATGACCCGAGCTCTCGTGTCGCGCGGCGTGGACTTCGTGAAGACCAATGCCACCGAGCGAGCCGGTCTGCCCAATACCGATCCGAGGAAGCAGTTCTACTCGCAGGCGGAGTTACGCGCGATCGTCGAGGAGGCAGCGGTAGGGGGTATCGGAGTCTCTGCACACGCCCACGGTGACGCGGGTGGACGGGACGCTGTCGTAGCTGGAGTCCGGAGCATCGAACATGGCACGTACCTAAGCCCTGAGACGCTCGGGATGATGGTCGAACGAGGGACTTACCTCGTGCCGACGATTGCGATCGTACGAGATCTGACGATTCCCGGCGGGGACTACGACAACGCGCCCCTCAACATCCGCGGGCGACACATGCTTCCACGCGTGCAAGAGATGGCGGCCAATGCACACCGGTTGGGTGTGAAGATCGTCGCCGCGACTGACACGGGGTACGGACCGGAGAGCACGACGACATTGGCGCACGAACTCCTCGAATTGGTGGGTATCGGGATGTCTCCACTGGAGGCGTTGCGTGCGGCAACGACCACGGCCGCTGAACTCTTCGGGTTGACCGATGTCGGCACGCTCTCCCAGGGCATGCAAGCCGACCTCATCGTCCTCGAGCGTAATCCTTTGGAGGACATCGGAGTCGTGCAGGATGTGCTGATGGTTGTGAGCGACGGTAAGGTGATCGTGCAGCGAGGTGACTGGCCCGGACAGAGGCCGATTTCTTAGCCGAATGCGTAGCGTAACGCCGCCCCACGCCTAAGTTGTCATCTTGACCAGATGGGGTTCCGAATCAGCGAGATGGCGAGGCGGTATGCGTAAAAAGGCCCAGCAAGACTACGACGTCATCATCGTGGGATCGGGCGCCGCGGGCGGCATGTGTGCCTACGTCCTGGCGTGCTCCGGAGTGAAGGTCCTCATGCTCGAGGCGGGTCGCGACTACGACCCTGTCACCGAGACGCCAATGTTCCAGATGCCGAAGGATGCTCCCATGCGCGGCGCTGGCACCCCGGAGAAGCCCTTCGGCTTCTATGACGCAACCGTGGACGGCGGGTGGGAGGTGCCGGGCGAACCCTACTCCAGCGCGGAAGGGACGGATTTCCAGTGGTGGCGCGCACGCATGTTGGGTGGTCGTACCAACCACTGGGGCCGCATCTCCCTGCGCATGGGTGAATACGACTACAAGCCCCGCCAGCGTGACGGACTCGGCTTCGATTGGCCCATGTCGTACCAGGACGTTGAGCCTTACTACGACAAAACTGAGATGCTGATTGGTGTCTATGGCTCCAACGAGGGCTTAGAGAACACGCCGAGCTCTTCGCCTGGCGTGCTTCAGCCGGCACCTGCGGCACGCGCGAACGAAATGCTCACGCAGCATCATTGTCAGGACCTCGACATCCCCGTCATCCCCGCGCATCTCGCGATTCTCACCGAACGCCAAGACGCGGACAGGTTGTCCCAGATCCTGTGGCCCAACAACCAGTTGGCCCAACGTGTCACGGCTGACTCCATGCGGTCACGTGCCGCCTGCTTCTTCGCAACGCCGTGCGGACGCGGCTGCTCCATCAAGGCGAACTTTCAGTCGCCCACGGTGCTGCTGCCTCCGGCGCTCGCGACTGGGAATCTCGACATCATCACAGACGCGATGGTTCGTGAGGTCACTGTAAACGCGCAGGGCAAGGCGACCGGCGTGCACTACATCGATAAAACGACGCGATTAGAAGAGCATGCGAGCGCGCGGGTCGTGATTGTGGCGGCCAGTGCTTGTGAGTCCGCGCGTATCCTGCTCAATTCGAAGAGCAGTCAGTTCCCAGACGGTATCGGCAACGGCAGCGGCAACGTCGGGAAGTACATCATGGACACCGTCGGGGCCGGCCTGGGTGGACAGATCCCGGCGCTCGAGAACATGCCACCGCACAACAACGACGGTGCATCAGCCATGCATCTGTATATGCCTTGGTGGCTCTATCAGCAGCAGGACCGAGGGGAGTTGGATTTCGCCCGTGGCTATCACATCGAATTCGGTGGTGGACGCGGCGCTCCTGGGTTCGGCTTCATGGGCGGCCTCGCGGACTTCACGGACGGCTCGTACGGGACGCAGTTCAAGGAGGATTGCCGTCGCTACTACGGCTCCTTTATGTACTTCGCCGGCCGCGGCGAGATGATCCCGAACGAGGATTGTTACGCCGAGATCGACCCGAGCGGGACGGTGGACCAGTGGGGCATTCCAACACTGCAATTCCACTGGAAGTGGTCGGATCACGAACTGAACCAGGCGCGTCACATGCAGCGCACCTTCGCAGACATCATCGAGTCGATGGGTGGCAACGTGACGGGCACGGTTCAGGAGGACGGAGCGGACGCCATCGCCGCTCCGGGTGTGATCATCCACGAAGTGGGCGGCGTCATCATGGGTGCGGAACCCGAGAGCTCGGTGCTCAACGAGTACTGCCAGTCTTGGGAGGTCGACAATCTATTCGTGACCGATGGCGGTGCATTCGTGTCCAATGCAGACAAGAATCCGACGCTTTCGATCATGGCCATCGCGTGGCGGGCTTCTGACTACATCGTCGAACAACTCGCGTCGAGGAGCCTCTGATGTCCAAGGACAAGAAGCGCTTCGAACTCCCTATCGTTGGGAATATGGATATGGACCGCCGGCAGGCGCTCAAGATCATGGCGATCGCGGCGGCTGTCCCCACGATCACGGGTTGTGATCCCGGTGAACCATCGCTGGATGTGGCCATCGCTCCAGCTCCTCCAACGAATCCGAAGGCGAAGGGCAACGCGTGGGACCCGGACTTGGTCGCCCCGATCGTGCCTTGGGACCGCACGCTCACCGACGACGAACTCGAAGGTCTGGCCACGATCTGTGACGTCATCATTCCCGCCGATGACCGTTCTCCCTCGGCGAGTTCTGTCGGTGCGCAGGATTTTATCGACGAGTGGGTGAGCGCCCCGTACGACGGCAACGAGCGAGATGGTGTGCTCATTCGAGGGGGACTCGTGTGGCTCGATCGAGAGTCCACGACCCGTTTCGGCGAAGGAATGCGCTTCCGTGATCTGTCGGGTGCGCAGAAGACGGCGATCTGTGACGACATATGCTATCTGCCCAACACCCCGGACGGGCTAGAGGCGGGCGCCCGCTTCTTCGACCGCGTGCGCTTTCTCACGTCGACCGCTTTTTGGACGACCACGGAAGGGATGACCGACCTAGAATACATCGGAAACATCCCGCTCACGCAGTGGGATCCACCGCCGACGGAAGTGTTGCAGCATTTGGGGCTCGCTTAGGACCCTCCTCTCAATCCGACAAAAATGACCGACTCCAATGTGAATTCCTCCCGACTGTTCTTAGGGAGCTGTGTCGCGCTCGTCGCAACATCCGTCGCGTTCGCGACCGTCGGCGCGATTATGCTCGCGCTCAAGCGTGAGTTCGTGCTCACCAACGAAGAGGTTGGCTGGATCGGAGGGGCTGCGTTGTGGGGCTTCGCACTCTCCCAGCTGGCGTTTGCTCCACTCGCGGATTCCATCGGGATGCGTGCGCTGCTGCGAATGTCGTTCGTCGCTCACCTGGCGGGTGCTCTCGTCATGATCTTCGCGACCGGATTCTCCACCCTATTCGCGGGCGCGCTCGTGATCGCGATGGGGAATGGCCTTGTCGAGGCGGCGTGCAATCCTCTGGTGGCGGCACTGTATCCTGACAACAAGACGGTAAAGCTGAACCAGTTCCATGTGTGGTTCCCGGGTGGAGTGGTGATTGGAGGACTCGCTGCTTTTGGACTCGATGCGATCGGTGTCGGTGCCTGGCAGGTCAAGATTGGGTTGGTGTTGATCCCGACCTTGTCGTATGGCTTCCTGCTGTTGCGCGAGCCGTTCCCGGTTACCGAGGGAGTGCAAGCGGGCGTGAGCTTGGGTGAGGCCTTCAAGGCCGCGTTCACGACTCCGCTCATGCTCGTCATGCTGATTGCGATGACCATGACCGCTTCCGTCGAGCTGGGCCCCAATCGTTGGGTGCCGGCGGTGCTCGAGGCCGGCGGGATGGCCGGGATCTTGGTCCTCGTCTGGATCAATGGACTCATGGCAGTCATGCGGTATCGGGCAGGGGCGGTTGTTCACAAGCTCTCGCCAACCGGCGTGCTGTTGGGTTCTGCGGTGCTGGCCGGTGTCGGGTTGCTCGCGCTGAGCTATGTGTCGAGCGGCATCGCCGTCTTCGGTGCCGCGACCGTGTTCGCGCTCGGCGTTTGTTACTTCTGGCCGACCATGCTGGGTGTTGTTTCCGAGAGAGTGCCGAAGAGCGGCGCGCTCGGACTCGGCCTAATGGGAACGGTGGGTATGGCGACTGTCGGACTCGTCGCTGCTCCACAAATGGGACGGATCGCAGACGAGTACGCCCATGATCAGATTCCGGCTGCAGAGGTCACTGTTGTGCTCGAACGCACAGCCATGGTGTTGGGCAACAGCCAAGACCCGGATGCCCAGGCGGCGGTGAGCGCCGCAGAAGGGGTGGTTCAGGAATTTGAAGTGTCCGGTTTGCTTCCCGCGCCGGCTACCGCGAATGCGCTTCGGTCCATTATCGCTTCAGATGCCGACGCGGATTTGATTGGACAGGCGCAAGCGATTCTAGGGCCCGCGGACAACTACGGAGGGAAGATCTCCTTCCGGTATATGGTCCCGTTGTGTGGCATCCTCATGTTGATTTTCGGAGCGCTTTATATGCGTGACCGAAGGACCGGGGGCTACCGGGTCGAGTCGATCGAGGCCGACGGGTGAAGCTCCGTCTCGGCATGGTAGGGGGTGGCCCAGGGGCCTTCATTGGCGCGGTCCACCGAATGGCAGCTCGGCTCGACGGACGGTACGAACTCGTTGCGGGTGCATTCTCTTCAGACGAAACGAAGTCCCGAGAGACGGGAGACGATTTGGAGCTGAGTCCGGATCGGGTCTACGGCTCCTATGAACAGATGGCCACGGCGGAGGCCGCATTGGGGGCAAACAGTCGCATTCAGGTCGTAGCGATCGTGACGCCGAATCATCTCCACTATCCCATCGCCAAGACGTTTCTCGAGCACGGTATCCATGTCGTGTGTGATAAGCCGCTCACGACGACTCTTGCCGACGCGGAGCACCTGTGTGCTCTCGCTGCGGAGAGCGGGCTCGTATTCGCGCTGACCCACAACTACACCGGGTATCCGATGGTGAAGGAGGCCCGAGCACGGATTCAGGCTGGTGAAATCGGATCGGTACGGAAGGTGGTGGTCGAGTACTCACAGGGATGGCTGTCCACGCTTCTTGAAGCGGAAGGGCAGAAGCAGGCGTCGTGGAGAAGTGACCCGGAGCAGGGCGGCCCGTCTGCGGTCCTCGGGGACATCGGGTCGCACGCGCACAACCTCGTGCGGTACGTCACCGGCCTCGAAGTCCAACGGCTCTTTGCTGACCTCGGTACGGTGGTTGAGGGTCGTGAACTTGATGACGACGCTACGGTTCTTCTGGAGTTGGATGGAGGTGTGCGCGGTCTGCTCTTCGCTTCACAGATTGCGACCGGTGAACGAAATCACCTGCGCCTGCGTGTCTACGGAAGCGAAGGTGCCTTGGATTGGTCACAGGAGGATCCGAACCGCCTGCGTTTGATCAGTCCGGATGGGTCTGAGCGCGTCTTGTTTCGAGGTGCGGGAGATCTCTCTGCGGCGGCGGTTGAGCATACTCGGCTCCCCGGCGGACACCCGGAGGGCTTCATAGAGGCTTTCGCCAACGTGTACCGGAATGCAGCGATCGCGATCGAATCGGGTGTGACGGGCGGTGATTTTCCGTCCGTACAAGACGGAGCCCACGGAGTTCATTTCATTCACTCCGCGGTCGCGAGCCACAAAGAGGGTCAGTGGGTTGCGGCCGCGTATTCACCACCGGCAACGTCATGAGCAGACCCGTCACACTCTTCACAGGCCAGTGGGCCGATCTCCCTCTTTCTGAACTGGCAGAGAAGGCTGCAGCGTGGGGATACGATGGCCTCGAGTTGGCCTGCTGGGGCGATCACTTTGATGTGGTTCGGGCCGCGGACGATCCCAGCTACTGTGTCGCTCAACGTGAGATGCTTCAGTCTCACGGACTGGATGTATTCGCGATCAGCAATCACCTGGTCGGCCAGGCCGTGTGCGACATCATCGACGACCGGCACGAATCGATCCTTCCTGCCCATGTGTGGGGTGACGGGGATTCCGAGGGTGTGCGTGGCCGCGCTGCGGAAGAGATGAAGCTGACCGCCCGCGCCGCCGCGAATCTGGGCGTTGAGGTGGTGAACGGATTCACGGGCAGTGCCATCTGGCATCTCCTGTATGCGTTTCCTCCGGTGACCCCCGCAATGATCGACGAGGGGTTCGAGGATTTTGCAGATCGCTGGAACCCCATTCTCGATGTGTTCGATGAAGTGGGTGTCCGGTTCGCGTTGGAGGTGCATCCCACGGAGATCGCATTCGACATCAGCACCGCGGAACGCGCGCTGGATGCTCTCGATCATCGAGAGGCGTTTGGCTTCAACTACGACCCGAGTCACTTGGCCTATCAGGGAGTCGACGTCGTCGGATTCATCGACTCGTTCGCAGAGCGTATCTACCACGTGCACATGAAGGACGTGTGGTTTTCCGATCAGCCCATGCGGTCCGGGGTCTTCGGGGGGCACCTCCCGTTCGGGCACAAAGACCGCTTCTGGGATTTCAGGTCACTTGGTCGCGGGCATGTGCCGTTCGAGGAAATCTTAAGGGCGCTCAACCGCGTAGGGTACGACGGCCCGCTCTCTGTAGAGTGGGAGGATTCGGGGATGGATCGGGAACATGGGGCGGAGGAAGCATGTGACTTCGTTCACTCCATGGACTTCCCAGCTTCGGGTGCCGCCTTTGATGCAGCCTTTGCTGAGGGTAAGAATGGGTGAATTTGCAGTCTTCATCCTCATCATTTTCACTGCGGTGTGGAGTTCGATCGGCCTGGGCTGGTTCATGTTCGGGCGCAATAAGGAGATCGAGAGTGGCGACGGTAACTCGGATCTCCTCCTTCATGCCGTACGCGAGGAACTAGAAGCCGTCTCCACACGCCTGATGCGGGTCGAGGACGATCTCAGCTTCTTCAATGAACTGCACGCGCCGGAAGCGAGGTCTGCGTTGGCGAAGTCGAGTGCTGCCAGTTCCGCGATTGAGCCCGCCACCCCAGAACCCGCCCCGCCCGCGGAGGACCCTGCGTGAGAAGTGCGCTGGTCCTGGCGTGCTCAGTGGTCAGCGTGGCCCAAGTAAGCGCGCAGAGCGCAGGAGATCTCAGGACCGAGAGCATCCCGGGCACTGAGGTGACGTTCGATCTCGCGTTCGTCCCGGCCGGGTCATTTTTGATCGGGTCTTCAGACAACGAGGCCGGCCGCGACGACGATGAGGGCCCCCAGCGCACGGTACGGCTGTCGGCCTTCTGGATGAGCACCACGGAAGCCACCTATGACGCCTTTGCTGTCTTCCGATTCCGTCGCTTGGACGACAACATCGCCGCGCCGGGAGATGTGCTCTTCGATGCCGATGCGATCACCCGGCCTAGCCCGCCGTACGAAGACCCTGCACACGGAATGGGAGGGAATGGCTTCCCGGTGACGGGCATGACACGCCTCTCCGCGCTGCGTTTTGCGAGGTGGCTGTCGGAGAAGACCGGGCAGCTGTATCGACTCCCGACTGAGGCAGAGTGGGAGTACGCCTGCAAAGCAGGCGGTGGAGTGCTGGCGGGGGAGCCCTGGTACGAGAACAACAGCGGAGGTGTGTACCATGCGGCCGGGACCGCGTCCGCGGACGGTCTGGGGATCCACGAGCTGCAAGGAAATGTCGCCGAGTGGGTCATGGACAGTTATTCAGCCGATGCGTACGCCTCCCTAGGAGAGGGTGCCCAGGATCCTCTAAACGGGACTCCCGCCCGTGGCCGTGGCCTCGTCCGCGGCGGCGCCTTCGACGATCCGCTCGATCGACTCCGGTGCGCGGAGCGATTCCCGGAGGCGTCTGCATGGAAGGCACGCGATCCACAGATGCCGAAAAGCCGCTGGTGGAACACCGATTCGCCACATGTGGGATTCCGGTTGGTGACCCCGTCAGGCGAACACACGATGGATGAGATCCGCGCGTACTGGGCGGAAATTTTGGGCGCGTAGTACATTGCGCGCGCGGTAATCGGAAACAATGAGCACCCGCATCGCAGCGGGGGAGAGATGAGATGGACAGGCGAGACTTCATGAGAGCGAGTACCGCGGCGGCAGTAGGCGGCCTATCGCTGAGCAGTGTAGCGCCGCTTCGGGCGCAGGCTCCTACGTCGGATGCTCTCCGGATCGGACTCATTGGTTGTGGCGGCCGGGGCACCGGCGCCGCGTTCCAGGCGCTCAGCACGAGCCAAGACGTGAAGCTCGTCGCGATGGCAGACGCGTTCGCCGACAACGTCGAACGGAGCTATCAGACGCTCACGGGTGACCGCGATGACTGGGGAGACGGGATCGACATCCGTCCCCGGGTCGACGTGCCCGAAGCCAACCGTTTCTCAGGGTTCGATGCATATGAGAAGCTGATCCCGCTCGTGGACGTCGTTCTCATCGCCACACCGCCTGGGTTCCGCCCGATTCATTTCGCCGCCGCTGTAGACGCGGGGAAACACATCTTCATGGAGAAGCCGGTCGCGACGGATGCGCCGGGGGTCCGTGCCGTGCTTGCGGCGGCTGAGAAAGCCAAGGCGCAGAAGCTGAACGTGGTTGTGGGCCTGCAGCGCCACTATCAGACCGTGTATACCGAATGGGTGGATCGGATTCACGCGGGCATGATCGGGGATGTGGTCCTCGGCCGGGTCTACTGGAATGACGGAGGTGTGTGGGTCCGCGAACGCAAAGAAGGCCAGACGGAGATGGAGTACCAGATGCGCAACTGGTACTACTTCAACTGGCTGTGCGGCGACCACATCGTGGAACAGCATATCCACAACCTGGACGTCGCCAACTGGGTCATTGGTGGACATCCGGTCCGTGCCCAGGGTCAGGGTGGTCGCCAGATCCGGAACGGCATCGACCACGGCGAGATCTTCGATCATCACATGGTCGAGTTGGAGTACGAAGGTGGTGCACGTGTCCTCAGTCAGTGCCGGCACCAGCCGGACACGATGCGGCGGGTCTCGGAGGCCTTCCACGGCACGAACGGAACGGCACCAAGGCCGGGTCTGCTGAAGTCGAACTCCGGGCATACGTTGTTCGAACACGATGCCGAGGGGGACCCGAACCCATATCAGGTCGAGCATGACGAGCTCTTCGCCGCCATCGCGGCGGGAGAGTACAAGTACGCCGACGCCGAGCGTGGTGCGACCGCCACCATGACCGCAATCTTCGGTCGGATGGCGACGTATTCCGGTCAGATGATCGAGTGGGAAGAGGCACTGAATTCGGACCTCAGTATCATGCCGACTACGTATGCATTCGACGCGAACCCGCCGGTGATGCCCGACGCGCATGGTCGCTACGCGATTCCAACTCCTGGAGTCACGCGGGCGTACTAGCGCGAGAATCTGGTGATTCTTCCACGTAGCAGCGCGAGGGCCGTGGCCAGTCTGGTCGCGGCTTTCGCATTTGTGTTCGGACTGCTGGGGGCGGATGGGCTGGCCGCCCAGACTCCTGAACGGTTCGAATTCTCCGAAGTGCATATGGGGACGGAGTTCCGAATCGTGTTCTACGCCTCAGGCGCTCAGGCTGCTGACGCCGCCGCGCGTTCGACCTTCGCGGCACTCGCCCGCCTCGACTCGCTCTTCAGCGACTACCGCGATGACAGTGAAATCGCAGAAGTCGCGGCGAGGGCCGGTTCGGGTGCGTTGCACGTGGCGAGCCCTGAGCTGACGAGCTTGCTGACGGAGGCCGTCCGTTGGGCCGAACGAAGTGGCGGAGCGTTCGACCCTACGCTAGGCCCACTCACGAAACTGTGGCGTTGGTCGGCGCGCCGAGGCGAGCTACCAGATTCGTCACGTCTCCACGAAGCGAAGTCCCGAGTCGGTTTCGAAGGCCTACGTGTCGAGCCTTCGGGTGGGGTGGCGTTAGTGCGATCAGGCATGTCACTGGACCTGGGCGGCATTGCAAAAGGGTTCGCGGGCGATGTGATGCTGGCCATCTTAGCTGGCTACGGTGTCGAGGCGGCGTTGATCGACGCCGGTGGTGATTTGGTAGCCGGCGCGGCTCCGCCCGGTACTGATGGATGGCGTGTCAGCGGCTCGAACGGTGCTGTCCTGCTACTGGCCCATGGGGCGGTAGCGACGTCCGGGGATCGGTTCCGGTACCTGGAGGTCGATGGCGTGAAGTACTCGCATATCGTGGACCCGAGGACCGGGTTGGGCGTGGTCGATGTGCCGACCGTGACAGTGCTGGCCCCGAACGGCACGACAGCCGACGTTCTGGCGTCGGCCCTCTCTATTATGGATCCCGAAGACGGCGCTGACCTCCTAGCGAGTGTCGAGGGTGCCCGTAGGCTTGAATCTCAAGGAACGCATCGATGAAACGACGTGACTTTGTACGGACGACCGTGGCGGCTAGCGCTTTGGCAGCGACTGGAGCTGAGGCGATTGCTGCCGAGTCCTTGGACGCTCCGAGTTCGGCTTCCATTCGCGAACCCTTCAGCGTCGATTTTGCACCCCATTTCGGGATGTTCCGGCATCACGGTGGTGGTGACCTCATGGGCGAGCTCCGCTTCATGGCAGATCAAGGTTTCCGGTCGCTCGAAGACAATGAGATGCGGAACCGTCCTGTAGCGGAGCAGGAACAGATCGCCACCGAGATGAGCCGACTGGGCATGCGCATGGGTGTTTTCGTGGCGCACACCATTCATTGGACTGAACCGAACATGGCTTCCGGGAATGCCGACAAGCGTGCCGAGTTCTTAGAAGAGATCAGAGCCTCCGTCGAGGTAGCCAAGCGATCCAACGCGAAGTGGATGACCGTGGTGCCGGGTCATGTCGACCTGCGTCTCCATCCAGACTATCAGACGGCCAATGTGGTGGAGACGCTCAAGCAGGCTTCAGCGATTTTGGAACCGCACGACATCATCATGGTCCTAGAGCCGCTGAATCCGCGGAACCACCCGGGCTTGTTCCTGAAGGGTATCCCGCAGGCGTTCCAGATCTGTAAGGCCGTGGATAGCCCGTCGTGCAAGATCCTCGATGACCTGTATCACCAGCAGATCACCGAAGGGAATCTCATCCCGAACATCGACGCTGCATGGGACGAGATCGCGTACTTCCAGATTGGTGATAATCCGGGGCGGAAAGAGCCGACCACGGGCGAGATCAACTACCTCAACGTCTTCCGGCACATCAAGGCGAAGGGCTTCGACGGAATTCTCGGCATGGAGCATGGGAATTCGCAGCCTGAGGCGGCGGGCGAGATTGCGGTGATCGAGGCGTACCGGGCGGTTGACCCGGGATAGACCCATCGGGAGTCTCCGAGCGTCGAGATCCACACCCTGGCGTATACGGCGCGATTCCTCAACAATCAGATCCCCGCGGACGTCTTTGATGTACAGACCCATGCGGTAACGACCATGCGCCGCGGCGCATCCCAACCCCACTGCGAGATAGCACCATGACGCTCCGACGTTTCTTTCTTCTCACCGTGGCGACACTTCTGACGGCGGCGCCTACGTTTGCCCAGGAACTGACGCTCGACGAGACACTGCTCGAAGGATTTGAGTGGCGATCGGTCGGCCCGGCCAATATGGCCGGCCGAGTCACGGACATCGAAGGCCTCCCGGGTCCTTCCAAGACCTTCTACGTCGCTCAGGCGGCGGGTGGTATCTGGAAGACGACCAACAACGGGATCACGTTCCGGCCGCTCTTTCAGGACGAGCGAGTCACGGCCATGGGCGATCTCGCGATCGCGCCGAGCGACGTGAACCAGATCTGGGCGGGAACCGGTGAGGAAGACTCACGGAACTCGATCTCACCGGGTGGTGGGATTTACAAATCCATGGACGCTGGACTGACTTGGGAGCTGAAAGGCCTGGAAGACACCGAGCACATTGGGAAGATCCTGGTGCACCCGACCAACCCGGACGTCGTATGGGTGGCGGGGCTCGGACCGTTGTGGCGTGAGGGTGGCGGTCGCGGCCTCTACAAGACGTCGGACGGTGGTGACACGTGGACGCAGGTTGCGTCGGTCAGCGAACGTGCCGGCTTTGTCGACATCGCGATTCACCCCCGGAACCCCGACGTACTCTTCGCGACCAGTTGGGAGCGTGTTCGTGGACCGTACTACCTGCAGTCCGGTGGACCGGGCAGTGCGCTGTGGAAGAGCACCGACGGTGGAGACACCTGGGAGCGCCACGAAGCCGAAGGCATCCCGACCACCGACAAGGGTCGGCTCATGGTGGCGTTCGCGCCCAGCTACCCGCGCGTGATGTACATGATGGTCGAGGCCGCACCCGAAGAAGGGTCTGAGGATGCGAACCAGAACGGCCTTTATCGCTCGGACGACGAGGGCGATACCTGGGAGAAGGTGAACAGCTACAACTCACGGCCCTTCTACTACTCGGGTGTGTGGGTCGACCCGATGAACCCGGACCGCGTCTACTTTTCGTCGTTCCGCTATTCGGACGACGGCGGACGGACCGCGGGTGCTGCGGCGCAGCAGGTCCACGTCGACTTCCACGCGATGTGGATCGATCCGAACGACCCGGAACGCTTCGTCGTCGGAAACGACGGTGGCATCGGGGTCTCCTTCGACAAGGGCGGCAACTACTGGTTCCCGAACAACATTGCTCAGGGCCAGTTCTACAACATCAGCTACGGCATGGAGACGCCGTACACCGTGTGCGGCGGACTCCAGGACAACTACTCCTGGTGTGGCCCGAGCCGGAAGGCTCAGGGCGGCATCACGAACCATGACTGGTTCCAGGTGAGTGGTGGCGACGGATTCGTGACGCAGCAGGATCCGCGGAACCCGGACATCGTGTACTCGGAGTCCCAGGGTGGGAACATGGGTCGCTCCAACCTGGCGACCGGTGAGCGCGTGTCGTTCGGTCGTCCGAACTGGCGCGACTCATATCGTGAGATTCAGGACCAGATCGCAGAGCTATGGCCGGACTCGACGCAGCCCATGCCGTCTCAGCACTCGACTCGGATCGCAGAGCTGACTGAGATGGCCACTGCGGATTCCACCAGCATGCAGATCCGCTACAACTGGAACACTCCGTTCTTCCTGTCGCCGCACAATCCGGATGTGGTTTATGCGGCCGGCAACCGGGTCATGAAGTCGATGAACCAGGGCGATGACTTTGAGGTGATCTCTCCGGACATGTCGCGGGGCGATGCGGAGAAGATCCGCATCAGCACGACGACAACGGGTGGTATCACGCCGGATGCGACAGGCGCAGAGACGTTCGCGACGGTCACATCGCTGAATGAGTCGCCAGTCCGAGCCGGTCAGCTGTATGCCGGTACGGACGACGGGAACCTCTGGGTTTCATCAGACGATGGTGGGTCCTGGGTGGACGTCACCGAAGCGACCTCGGATTTGGTTCCGGACGGCTCCTACGTGAGCCGTATCGAGCCATCGAAGCATGTGGCCGATCGGTTCTACGTGACGTTTGACAACCACCGTCGGGGTGACTTCACCCCATATGTGCTCGTCTCCGAGAACAACGGGGAGAGCTTTAGCTCGATTTCGAGCGACCTGCCGACCGGCAAGCCTGATTTCGCTCATGTGGTCCGTGAGGATCATGTGAACCCGAATCTGCTCTTCGTGGGGACGGACGTGGGCGCATACGTGTCACTGGATCGCGGCGACTCGTGGCAGAGCTTTGCAAACGGGCTGCCGACTGTGCCCGTGCACGATTTGCAGGTCCATCCGCGTGATTCAGAACTGATCGCAGGTACGCATGGTCGGTCGATCTGGATCGTGGACATCGAGCCGCTGCAGCAGCTCTCGGCCGGTGTGGTGGCTTCTGCGGCGCACCTGTTCGAGCCTGCTCCGGCCTACCAATTCGGTGGACGTCGGACGGGTGGTGAGTTCACCGCTCAGGCGTACTTCTCCATGTCGAACCCTGGTAGCGGGGCCGAGTTCAGGTACTGGCTCGGAGAGGACTCGAACGAGAATGCCGAGTTGGTGATCACCGACTCGAGCGGCGAAGAACTGACGACGATCAACGGTCAGAGCTCGAAGGGTCTCCACAGGGCCGTGTGGAACATGAACGCGGCTTCGACGCGGCTTCCGCTGTCACCGTCTGAGATGCGTGACTCGATTGCGGTCGAAGCGCGCCTCTCGGTGGTGGTCGATTCGTTGCTCGAAGAGGGCGAGGAAGAAGAGGACGTGGCTGAAGCGGTTGAAAACCTGCGCAACGCAGGTGGCGGGGGCTTCAACTTCGGTGGCCGTGGTGGAGGCGGTGGAGGCGGTGCTTGGCAGGATCGCCCCGCGGAAGGTCGCGCGCAGGCCGGTGGTGGTGGCGGTCGCGGCTTTGGGGCGACGCCGGCCGGCGGGGGCACGCTGCAGCAACGCATCCAGAATGCGGTGCGCCCGCAGCCTGCAGGGCGAGGGCGTCGCGGTCGTGGCGGTGGTGGGCTCTTCCCGGGCCGCAGCGAGCAGAACGGTCTGGTCGAGCCCGGCACGTATACGGTGACGTTGAAGGTCGATGGCGAGGAGTTCTCGCACACCTTCACGGTGGGCCGAGCCGACACGGCTCCGATCTGGCAGTAGTGTAGGCGCCGGCAGAAGACGCCGGAGTTCAACAGCGGAAGCCCCGTCCGGATTCGTCCCGGCGGGGCTTCTGTGTGTTCGGACTTTCCGGGTCGATATGCTGGCAGGTAGTATTGCTGCCCGGGCGCGTGGCGTCCGAGATCATGTTCTTTGTCGTGGAGTCCCCGTCATGCGCCGTTTCATCCCCTCCCTCCTTGTGGCTGCGACTCTCGTATTCGCCGCCGCGGCGGACGTCGCCGCTCAGTTCCCGCCTGCGTCGCCGGAACAGCGGGCCGCTGGCAGCCGCGTCACGGAAATCCGCTTCGGTACTGAACAATTGACGGTGCAACGTGGTGAGACAGCCACGCTCGCAGTGCAGCTGCTCGACGCCGATGGAAATCAGGTGGAAGGCGCCGTCGCGGTCGTCTTCGCGCAGGTAGGCGTTCAGCCGAGGTTCTCGACGATCGCAGGTCCGACGATCGAACTGTCTGGAGAGCAGCCTTCGGAGGGCTCTTTGATGGGCGTGGTGATGGTGCCGGAGGCCGAGGGCTCCATGATGGGCGTCTCGGGCGTCCGGCAGATCGGGACGCTGCCCGCAATCGTGTTGGACTATCCGGCTTCAGATCTCGAGGTCGGCGATCTCGAGTATGCGGTGTATGCCGGGACGTCTCAGCAGATGTCTGGCCGGGTTCTCACGACCGAAGGCACGGAGCATGCCTCCGCTTCGATCTCATGGTCATCGTCCGACGCATCCGTGGCGACGCTGACTGAGGGGGGTGTCCTCACGGGTCGGTCTGGCGGAAGCGTGACCCTCACCGGAATGAGTGAGAACGGGGTGTCTGCCTCGACGTTGCTGACGGTCATGGAGAACCCCGTTCGGAGCGTCACGATGGAGCCTGCTTCGGCGCGAGCACGAACCGGAGACGTCGTCGACTTCGACATCGTGGCACTGGATGCTGGGGGCAACGCGGTGACGGACATCGCGATGGACCTGGCCGTTATCGGGTTGGATGGAGGTGCTGGCTTCGTCTACGCGGATGGGACGTTCGTGGCGGAGAATCCGGGCGCGTACAGGGTCCTGGCCACGACGGGTACCGCGACCGCCATCGCGGTCGTGGAAGTCGTGGAACGCGAGGCTGCGGTCCCTGTGGAGTTGATTTCACACGCCCCTGTTTCGCAGGTGGCGACGAGCGACTTGTGGGTCTTTGAAGGCGTGAATGGGCGCGACTACGCGTACACGGGCACACACGCCATGGGTGGCGGTGAGCGGATGTTCGCGTGGGACGTGACGGATCCCGCCAATCCGACTCTGACCGACTCCGTCGTCGTGAACGCACGCGTCGTGAACGATGTGAAGGTGAGCGACGATGCTTCATGGGCCATCATCACACGCGAGGGCGCGAGCACGCGTCGCAATGGAATCGTCGTGCTGGATCTCGAAGATCCGGCGCACCCGACTGTCATGGCTGAGTTGACCGATAGCCTGACCGCCGGAATCCACAACGTGTGGATCATGGGTGACGTCGTGTACGCCGTGAACGACGGCACCAGCGCGATGAACATCATCGACATGAGTGATCCTGCGAATCCGTCGCTCGCGGGTCGCTGGGAACTCCGGCCGGGTGATACGGACAAGTCGCTCCACGATGTGTGGGCTGAGGACGGCTATGCCTACCTGTCCTATTGGGACGACGGACTGGTGATTCTGGATGTAGGCGCTGGGACACACGGTGGGACAGCAACCGAGCCGGCCTTCGTGTCCAGCATCGCGTATCCAGCGGGGAACACGCACGTCGCGTGGCGGGATCGGGACTACGTCTTCCTCGGGGATGAGATCGGGACAGCAGACGGCATGCGCGGCTACATCCACGTCATCGATGTCAGCGACATCGACAACCCGGTCGAGGTCGCCAAGTACGACCTGCCCGAGGCGGGTGCGCACAACGTTTGGGTCGCAGACGAGACGTTATACGTGGCCTACTACCAGGGTGGCTTACGGATGATCGACGTCAGCGGCACGCTGCGCGGTGACTTGTATAGGCAGGGTCGCGAGATCGGCATCTTTCGCACGTCGGCCGGTGAAGGGGAGGGCATGGTGCCCAATTCGCCACAGGCGTGGGGGCCTCAGGTTTTCAAGGGACACGTCTTCGTGAGTGACATGTTCAGCGGGCTTTGGGTGATCAAGCACGCGAGGCCGCGTCCCATCACGTTTTAGACATCGGTCACGTTTCGTTGCGACTTCGTTCTAAGGGATCAGTCGTCATGCTCGTCAGCTCCCAGTTGCGAAGTGTCGTGAGAGCCTTCGTCCTCGCACTCGCGGTGATGTGGACATCTCCTGCGTGGGCCCAGGCGCAGGAGTCGCCTACGTATTGGGTCTACGTCGCGAACGAGTCGTCGGACATCGTTTCAAAGGTGCGCTTCGACGGGGAGGAGGTTGTCGAGGACGAGGCGATCGAGGTGGGCTTCCATCCAATGGATCTCGACGGAGCCCACGGCATTACGGTGTCACCGTCAGGGGAGCATTGGTACGTGTCGATCGCGCACGGACAGCCGTACGGCCAAGTCTGGAAAATGGAGACCGCCACCGATGCGTTCGTCGATTCGGCGGTAGTCGGGCTCTTTCCGGCAACGATGTCGATGACACCCGACGGATCATCGCTCTTTGTCGTGAACTTCAACCTGCATGGCGATCACATACCGAGCTCGGTGTCGGCCGTGTTCACGCCAGTGATGCAGGAGCTCTCCCAGATCGAGACGTGTGTGATGCCTCACGGGAGTCGGGTGAGCAACGACGGCATGCGTCACTACTCGACGTGCATGATGTCGGACCGCTTGGTAGAGACCGCCATTTCGGAGCTTAGCGTGTCCCGGAAGATGATCCTCTCGGCCGGTCACGAGGGCATCGCGCACGACGAGACCGGCGGGATGGTTGGCATGGATGGAATGCGTGGGATGGGCGGCATGTCAGGCATCGCCATGGGCGGAGAGGGTGTATGCAAGCCGACTTGGGTCGTCGTCTCCCCGGACGACACGCGCCTCTACGTGCCGTGCAATGGCCGAGATGACGTGCTTGAGATCGATGCCGAGTCGATGACGCTACTACGTAAGTGGCCGGCTGGGCGTGCACCCTACAACGCTGACATCACCCCAGACGGATCGAAGCTCGTCGTCACGCTGAAGGGTGAGCAGGCGGTTGCAATCTACGATGTAGCGTCTGGCGAGGAGACGGCTCGGCTTGCTACGAGCCAGCCTGTAACACACGGAGTCGTGATCAGCCCGGATGGACGATACGCCTTCGTCACCAATGAGGCCGTAGGGGCCACGCGCGGAACGATCGATGTAGTAGATCTACTCGAGGAGCGCATTGTTGCCTCCACAGAGTTGCACTACCAGCCCGGCGGAATCGGGTTCTGGAAGATCGAACCAGCGGGGTCGTAGCAATCCTCGGCGATCTAGCCTGCTTCAGCCCTTCAGCGCGCGCTCCATGAGCGAGATGTCTTCGGCGAAGTCGTTCGGATCCAGCGGGCCGAACGAGAATCGGAAGAAGTTCCGCAACGGGGACGCGTCGCCGCGCCGGGCCATGTCACAGTCCGTGCCCATGAGTACTGCGGCACCGAGGGGGAAGAGTCGGTCGTTGAGCTCCGCTGCGGTCAGCCCGTTAGGGAGCCTGCACCAATGGTAGAAGCCCCCGTCTCCTGAGAAGAGCTCCAGGCCCAGCTTGCTGAACGCATCACCGTAACGATCTCGCTGCTCCTTGTAGAAGGCAGGCACCGCCTGACGTGCCATGGCGACACGGTCCTTCTCCAACAACTCGAGTGCATACAGCTGTGAGGGGTGTGAGACTCCACCCATTCCGAACGAGGAGAAGTTGCTCAGGATCTCGACGTGCTCTTTCGAACCGATGAGCCAGCCGATTCGAATGCCGGGCGACTGAAGCCCTTTGGTCGCGGCCCCGATCACCAGCAGGTCGGACTCGTCGATGTTCTTCACATACTTGAGTGCGCTCACCGGCGGGTCATGGAAGAACTCGTATGCCTCGTCGACCAGGACACCGGTGTCGCCAGATTCCGCGGCGGCCACGAGTGCCGCGAGATCCTCTTCAGATCGCGTGATACCGGTCGGGTTACACGGGTTGCTCAGCACGACCATCGACCGGCCTTCACCTGCCATGTAGTCGGCGACCGATGGTGCGAAGCCGTTCTCGACGTTGCTGTCTACCAGTTCATAGCGTTTCCCCAACCGTTCCAGCATGTCGTAGTAAGGCGTGTACTCTGTGGATGCGATGCGGACCGTGATGTCCGGGTCGAGGAAGAGAAGCGAAGCGATGATGGCCGGGCGCCCCCCGGCGAAGACGATGACGTTCTCCGGATCAAGGTCGCACCCATACGCGTGGTTGTAGTATCCGGAAATCGCCTCACGCAGTGCAGGGAGTCCCCACGCCTTAGGGTACATGAGGTGTGTGGAGTCGATGTCCACAGAGGTCGGCATGGGTGGGCCGCCGGGGAGTTGCACCGTGCGTGGAAACCCCTGGCTCCACGGGTGGGTGCCGGGCTCGCCCATGTACGTGCCGAACGCCTCCAAGAAGGCGTATAGGGTTTCGTAGATGCCCATGGGGCGGACGTACTTGAGTAGCGACATGAAACGAACGACTCCGGTGAGAATGCCATGGTGTGAAGGCCGGAAGGTTGTCGGGTTCACAGCAAGGAGCAAGCGTCGCATTTGGAGTTGGCGCTGTATGTTGTGGTCATGACATCTCTTCTGAGCGATGTGCGCAAAGCAGCACTCGTTGCCGGCCTCCTCGCCCTGGCTGTCTACGCGAATTCCCTCGGGAACGGCTTCGCGTACGACGACGCGCATATCATTCTGGAGAATACGGATCTCCAGAGCCTGGAGACGCTCCCGGGTGCGGTCTTCAAGCCTTATTGGCATGGGCACGATGAAGAAGTGCAGCTCGGGTTGTGGAGGCCTACAACGACGCTGGTTCTCGGGTTGGAGTATGCCATCGCAGGGGAGAACCCACTTCTGTACCACGCCGTAAACGTTGCCGGGCACGCGGTAGTGGCCGCCCTCGTCGTCCTAGTAATAGGCCAATTGGCGACCGTTCCGATCGCCCTGACGGCGGGCCTTCTGTTCGCGGTACATCCCGTTCACGTGGAGGCTGTGGCGAACGTGGTCGGCGGAGCCGAGGTGATGGCGACCCTCTTTGTGCTGCTTTCACTACTCGTCTACCTGAGCGGACCGAGTACCTGGCGTCGTGCGCTGGCAGTTGGGGGACTCTATGCCCTCGCTTTCGGGTCCAAAGAGAGCGCGGTGACCTTACCGGCTCTGGTGCTTCTGTCGGATGCGGCAAGGCACCGCATCGGGTTCGGAGACGTGCCTCGTTATCTCCGGGAAAGCTGGAGGAGCTACGCGGCGCTGGCCGCAGTGGCAGCTGTCATGCTCACCGCTCGCGCTTCCATTCTCGGCTCGATCGCGAGTCCCGAGGCTGCGCTCGGGGGTGGACTGCTCCGTGAGATCCCGAGGATCTGGACGTTGTCCGAGGTATGGAGCCACTACGTCCGTTTGATGGTCTTCCCGCTGGACCTGGCGTCGGACTATTCGCCATCGGTGATTCCGATTTCGATCTCTTGGCATGCGCTCAACACAGCCGGGGCCGTCCTGGCGTTAGCTCTGCTGGGTGGTGCGTTGGTCTTTTGGCGACAGCAGGACCTGAACCCAAAGTCGGAGTCAGGCCGCCTCGTCGGGTTCGGTGTCGTGTGGTTTCTCATTGCCGTGTCGCCCGTGGCCAACGTGGTCTTCCTTTCTGGTGTTCTGCTCGCGGAGCGGACCCTATACCTGCCCTCCGTGGGAGCGGCTGCTGGGCTCGCGTGGCTCTTGGTTATGCTCGTGCGGCGGCGGCGTGAAGTGGGCCTAGTCGCGATTAGTGCCGTCGTCATCCTCATGGGCTTCAGATCCTGGACGCGTACGCCGACGTGGAAGGACGACGGCACGATGTTCGAGACGCTCATTGCCGAGTATCCCCACTCCGGGCGTTCGCAGTGGCTGATGGGCGACATCTACATGGCGCAGGGCAAGCAGAAGGAAGCGTTACGAGCGTACCGGGAGGCGATCTCGAACCTCGGTGCCCACTACGGCCTCACCACGCAGATTGCGCGTAAGCTCATGGGGGGCGGTAACCTGACGGGGGCTGCGAGGTTGCTGGAACAGGTTCGTGCCGAGGCCCCTGATTTCGGCACAGCTCCTGCGCTCCTCGGCGTCGTCTATTCCCGAATGGCCGACTGGGAAAACGCGGAGAACGCGTTGCGTGTCGCTGTCCGACTTCAGCCGGAGAATGTTGTTAGCCACCATCTCCGCGCCGGTGCTCTGACTCAGCTGGAGCGGTGGGACGAGGCAGCGGCCGAGCGGCGTGAGCTTATCGCACGAGGGGAGGATGTCTGGCAGCAGTGGACCGCCCTCGCGGAGTTGGAGACGCTGGCCGGGGACGCGATCGCGGCGATGGAGGCGCTGGACGCCGCCCGGGATCGGGCCGGATCGGACGAGGAGCGCGCGCAAATCGAAGCGTTTGCGGCGGAATTGGCAGCGCGTGACCCTGCGGGGGCCGTCGAAGGGGCGGCCCCGGTGTCACGGTGAACAGAACGTACGAGACCACTCGCTCCCGACGGTCTCGGGCCGACCGCTCTCACCGTCCGGTGCGGTGGACACTCTTGTCTGTCGTGGTTGGCGCACTCGGTTTTGGACCGCCTTCCCAAGCCTCCGCGCAGGACAGGCTTACGGTTGCGATTGTGTGATCCGGAGGGTCCGTCCGTAAGGTGAGTCCGCTCCCTATGACCCCAGTCCGTCCAGGATCGTCTTAAGCGAGTCGCCGAGGGAGTTGTGCTTCACGATGACCTCGCGACACGCGGCGTCCTGAGTACGGAGCCGTTGTTCACGACCCTCCCAGACCGACACTGAGTCGTTATGCGCGTCGAAGTGCTTCATGTAGCTGTCGTACTCGGACCCGGGCACACCGCGTGGATCTAGCGCCTCGAAGCTGTCGACACGGGCGCGCATCTCGCCGATGCGCGCGTCGAAGGCTTGCAGCTCACCCTCGCCACTCGCCACCGAGCGCCGGCACCGGTCGGCTGCGACTCGGGAGCGATAGATGCCGTCCCGTAGCCTGGTGATTTCCTGCCGTAGCCGCTGTTGCTCAAGGATGCGCTGGGCGCCGAAATACATGATCGCGGCCGTACTAATCGTGACTACGATTCCGATCGCGAACTTCACCTTGGTGCTCGTCATGGGCGGTGGGTCACGATCTCGGTCATGATGCTTCGACGGTGAAGCTGAACATCATTCCGGCGTGCAAGTGCTCGGCGATGTGGCAGTGCACCATCCATTCGCCCGGGTTCGACATCTCGACCAGGAAGTCCATGGTCGACCCCACTGGCACGATCGCCGTGTCTTTCCACACCAGGTTGTCACTCTCCACACCATCCTTGTTCAGGACGAGGAAGCGCTGACCGTGGATGTGGATGGGGTGGTTCATTGGGTGAAACGAATCGGGCGTGTTGAAGACCCTGATCTTCACGACGTCCCCGACGCTGAAGTTCCAGTGGATGTCTCCGTTTTCCGCTCCGGTCTTTCGGTCCTTCAGAATCCAGGTCACCTGCTCGCCAGTCGACAGCCAATTCATCATCGGCATGCCGTCGTTCCATTCAATGGGCGGAAAGAAGAGCGTATCCGATTCCATCTGTATAACGATCGAGTTGGGTAAGTCCTGAATACGGACTGTCGTCTCCAATTCGTGGTCGGGAGCGCGGCCGAAGTACTGCCGAAATCGATCGATGTCCGCCACGACATCATCGTGCTCGCGGAGCTCTTCGAACGCCTCAGAGATCGCGGGATCCGCAGCTTCGTCCGAAACGGTGACGATGGAGAGAGTGTCGACATGCGGGTAGAAGGTCCCGCGGAAGTGGTCGATCGCTTGGATCGTGTTCGAGATCGCGACTTCGCCTGGATCGTCGAAGCGAACATCGACGACGTACCGCTCTGCCGGAGCGATCACGACAGAAGGAATCCATTGCTCGCGCTCGTACCGACCCACATCTGAGGCGACGATCTTCACCGGGTTCCCGCCGAAGGTGACGTTGAAGGTGCGAGTGTTGGCCACGTTGGTCAGGTAGAAGCGGACCACCTCGCCCTTCTTCGCATCGAGGCGGTAGTCCGTCTCACCGTTCACCATCATGACGTTGCCGAAGCGCCCCATGAGCGCGTGCGTGGGTGCGCTGTCTCCCCACGGGATCGCGCCCTGGTCGTCCATGAGCATGTCGTCGAGGACGAAGACTTCCTCGCGGTGCGCGGGTCCGTAGTAGTCAGGATCGGGCGATGTGACGAGTAGGTTTCCGAAGAGCCCTAGGTCCTGCTGGACGTCTTCACGCACGTGCGGGTGGTACCAGAACATGCCTGCGTCGGGGACGTGCACCTCGTAGGTGAAGCTCTCGCCACGTTCGATCGCGGATTGTGTCACCCCGGGCACGCCATCGAAGCGGTTGTCGATTCGGATGCCGTGCCAGTGGATCGTCGTGGGCATCTCGATCTCATTGGTGACACGGACGATGATCGTGGCGTCCTTCTCCGCCTGGATTAACGGACCGGGATACTGTCCGTTGTAGCCGAACATGATCATCTCGTGACCATTGAGGGTGCGGCGGACCATGGATACGGAGATGTCGAGTGTGTCTCCGCTCGCCATCGGGACCAACTCGGAGGGCCGGGCCTCTGGGAGCATTGCAGGGTCCATGCCCATTCCCGGCATGAACGGCCCTACGATTGGCACCGCGTTTTCGAGCCCCGGCAGCATGGGCATATTCGGGTCCATGGGGACCATTCGCCAACCGCCATCCATGGTCATGCCGCGCATGTCGTGCTGCGCTGCAATTGGGGCGGGCACGGTCGCGATCAGCAGAGCGAGGAGCCACATTGTTGCGCGCCAGTTCATCGAGATCGGGTCCTCCGGTGTCATGTAGGGACCGAGAAGTTGGTTGAGCGGGGCGGGCACGGGCAAGCGCTTACGAGGCACAAGGATCGGGATGAGAGACAGGGACGCCAAAGGGACCGACATGGACACCGGGGAGCGACCGTTTCTTCCGGTCATGCTTCTGCTCTTCGTGGGGAGTGGCTGTGCCGCGCTCGTCTATGAGATCGTTTGGTTCCAAATGCTCCAGCTCGTCATTGGCTCGACGGGTGTGTCGCTCGGCGTGCTACTGGGCGCGTTTATGGGTGGCATGTTCTTGGGCAGCTTGCTCTTGTCGCGTTATGTGCCGGAGGATCGCCATCCGTTGAAGGTGTATGCGGCGCTCGAGCTCGCGATCGGTGCGTTCGGACTGTTGCTGCTCGTGCTCATACCGCTGGTGGGCAGCGGATACGTCGCTGTCGTACCAAGCGGCTTCGGGTCGGTGCTTTTCCGCGGGCTACTGGCGGGCCTCCTCCTGATTCCACCTACGCTCTTCATGGGCGCGACGCTGCCTGCGATCTCGCGGTACGTGAGCGCCACGCCCACTGGCGTGTCGTGGATGGGTTTCTTCTACGGAGGCAACATCGCGGGCGCTGTGGCCGGGTGCCTCTTGGCCGGCTTCTATCTGTTGCGGGTGCACGACATCGTGTTTGCGACGGCCGTCGCTTTTGGATTGAACTTGGCGGTAGCCGGACTCGCGTATGGGCTGTCTCGCGTGGTGCCTTATTCGCCCCCGTCCCGTGAGCGAAGCGCGGAGAAGGAAGGGGCTGGGAGCCCAGAGCCCGAGGGCTCCTCCGTCTTTGTGCCGCGCCATCGCGCCGTACTCGTCGCGATTGGGCTCTCGGGTTTCACCGCGCTCGGCTCTGAGGTCGTGTGGACCCGCCTAATGGCGCTCACACTAGGCGCCACGACGTACACGTTCTCCATCATCCTCGCGGTCTTCCTGGCCGCGTTGGGTGCAGGGAGCGCGCTTGGGTCCTACGTGGCGCGCTCGACGCCGAACGCACGAACGGCCTTCGCGTTCTGTCAGGTCGGGGCCCTCGTGGGCATCGCGTGGACCGCTCATGCGATCTCTCAACAGCTGCCGTTCTGGCCCATCAACCCGTCCATCGCGAGCGAGGCGAGCTTCGTTTTCCAACTCGATCTGGCGCGGACGTTATGGGCGCTTGCTCCGGCGCCCTTCTTTTGGGGCGCGAGTTTTCCGCTAGCTGTCTCGGCCATCGCGGAGAAAGACCAAGATCCAGGCGCTTTGATGGGCGGCGTTTATGCCGCCAACACCATCGGGGCGATTGTCGGGGCGCTGGCCTTCAGTGTTGTGGTAGTGCCGTGGTTGGGTTCGCAGAACGCCCAACGCGTCCTGATCGGGTTTGCAGCTGTGGCGGCGGTGACGCTCTTCATGCCGCTCGTGCTCAAGAAGAAGACTGGGCCTGTTTGGCTCGGGGCAGGGGTGATCGTCGCGTTCTTACTCCTCACTGGGGTCACCCAGATTCCACCGGTGCTCGTCGCGTACGGTCGTTATGCTCCCACGTACGACCCGCCTAACACGCTCTATATGGGAGAAGGACGCAATTCCTCGATCGCGGTCACCGAACTTAGCAACGGACTGCGGAATTTCCATGTGGGCGGAAAGGTCGTGGCTTCTACAGAACCACAGGATATGCGCCTCCAGGGGATGCTCGGACACTTGACGGCCATGCTGCACGACGACCCCAAGACCGTGCTCATCGTGGGCTTCGGGGCAGGCGTGACGGCGGGAACGTTTGTCGCGCACCCCGGCATCGAACGAATCGTGATTTGTGAAATCGAACCGCTCATCACGGATGTGTCATCGCAGTACTTCTCTGAGGCCAACAACGACGTGCTCTCCGATCCTCGCGTGGAGGTCATCCACGACGACGCCCGGCATTTCTTACTCACCACCGACGAGAAGTTCGACCTCATCACGTCCGATCCCATTCATCCGTGGATGAAGGGTGCGGCTGCCCTGTACAGCGCAGAGTACTTCTCACTCGTCCAGGACAGGTTGAACGATGGTGGTGTGGTCACGCAGTGGGTGCCGCTCTACGAGAGCACGGAGCCAGCTGTGAAGAGTGAAATGGCGACCTTTTTCGAGGCTTTCCCAGACGGGACTGTTTGGGGAAATACCTACGAAGGCGCAGGCTACGACGTGGTGATGGCTGCTCGGAAGGGTGGTCTCGAGATCAACGTGGTGGACTACGTGGACCGGCTGATGTCGCCCGATCATTCTTCTGTGGCGATGTCTCTGGCACAGACGGGCTTTCCGCGTGCTATGGATCTACTCACCACATATGCCGCCGACGCGTACGACCTAGCGGATTGGTTGGCCGACGCCGAATTGAACCGCGATCGCAATCTGCGATTGATGTATCTGGCGGGGCTCGGGCTCAACGAGTACGTGGCCGGCGACATCTATCGTGAGGTGCTCGACCGTCGGGGTTTTCCGGATCACATCTTCACTGGGCCAGCCGACCGGGTGGGGTTCCTGCGCAATTTGATGGGATATTAGAGCGAGCTAGTTCCCGTAGCCGTATGAAGCGCAGTTTTCCTGCTGCAGCGCACCGTGTCCTGCCATCGTGTGCATCATGCCACTGCGAGACAGGCCGCGGAAGACGACCGGCCCCGACCACATTGGGGCCTCTGGGTCATCCGCCTCTTCGAGGGTGATCACCACGATGAACTGGTTCCAAGCGACGGAGCCAGGCACCTGGAAGTTCTGGTCGAGGGTCCCTAGTCGAGAGATTTCATCGAGGTCAGGCGTGGTGACCCATGCCACAAGGTGTCCGTACCGCGGAGCGCGCATGCGTCGGATGGTCACCCCTAGGTTGTACTGATAGCGACCGTTTGCATCGAGCTGGACCGAAAAAGGCGATGAAGAGGCGACCGTCACCTCCACCATTCCTTTGGCGAGTCCGGTGCCCGGAATGTTACGCGTTGTGAAGAGTTCGATCGCGTAGTATTCCGGTCCGATAGCCCCGCAGAAAGCGGGCTGAGCGGAAGTCGCCGCCGTTGGCGTGGCGCTTAGAAAGGCGAGAAGTGCGAGGATCGGAAGGCTCAACGTTGTCTTCTTCAGTTCGATGCAATGGTGGCACTGGCTGGACCCGGGGTGTCCGAGCTATTTGTGGAGCGTAACTCAGGGCCCTTTGGCCCGACAAGTGTGAACAGAACCGGGGGTTGAAATGGGCCGGAAGATCGGAGCTGTCGTTGCCGGCGTCGCTGTCTTGGGTGTCGTGGTATTTGCGCTGCGGTGGGCAGGGGGTCTGATCCATCCGCTTCCACCGGGCGTTGACCCCATGAATCCCGACGACCAGGCCGCCTTCACGGCACATCTTGCGACAATGCCATTCGCCGCCTGGGCACTGGCTTGGGGTTCCGAGATTCTAGGTGCTTTTCTCGGGGCTCTAACGGCGGGTAGAATCGCCGATTCGAAGAAGAAGTGGTTCCCAGCCGGAATGGTCCTGTTGGCCGTAGCCGGGAGTGTCAGCAACTGGGTCGCCTTCCCCTACCCTGTGTGGTTCATTGTCGGGCAGCTGGTCGCATATCCTTTCGTCTTCTTGGCCGCCACGAAGTTTCTCCCCCCCATCAATCCTTACGAAGGCGTTTAAATGAGTGACAGTGCGCATAGATCCGTTCAGGCTACGGGCCTCCCCGACCCGATTGGGCCGTACTCACCAGGCATGATTTTTGACCGGCTCGTCATCGTGTCGGGGCAGGGGGCCACGGATCCCTCCACCGGCAAGCTGGCGGGTGCTGACGTTGAGGCGCAGACGCGCCAGGTCTTCGAGAACATCAAGGCGATCCTGGAAGCCGCAGGATCGGACCTCTCCAGGGTGCTGCGGTGCGGCGTTTTCTTGGTCGATCTGAGGGACTTCGAGAAGATGAATGCGGTCTATGTTGAGGTCTTCGGGGATCACCGACCGGCGAGGACGACTGTGCAGGTCGCCTCCCTTCCCGACGTCGGTCTCCGGGTGGAAATCGACGCGATCGCTTATAAGGATTAGGTCGGCGTCCCCGGGTTCTTCAGCAGCGTCAACAACATCTTAAAGCGCCCGGCCCCGATCAGTGCGTGGGGGGGCGCCGACGGTAGGCGCAGTGTGCCCCCCCTGTGCACACCCCGGTGATCTCTCCCGTTAACGCACCTTTGCGGATCTGCACGATTGCGTCATGTGGCGTCGATTGCTCCGATAGACCCTCGTCCGCATCGAATGCGAAGAGTGTCATGACACGGCCCGGTTGGTACTCGATCAGGCCAGCGAGTTCGGTCGGCTCGGACAGCGGTTCTTCGGACTGGGGTGCGCTTCCTGTGCGATGGGGAGGTGGCGCTCGAGAACGACCCGCATGCGGAGCGCTCTCCTGACGACGACGTCTGCCTCGGACTCTGGCATCGTTTCGTATGCGACCTAGGTGAACATCTCGCTCCATCGATCGAAGCGCATTGAGTTGAAGGGAAAGCTCACCAGTCTATGATGTACATCGTACGGAGATGATGAATAGACGTCGGAGGATGATCTCCGCCGAGCGGGGCACAAGAAGAGGACCGCCCCAAGACGTGGAGCGGCCCTCAGCACTGCGTGTCCCTAGATTCGGTCAGTCACTGATCGGGCGCTTCACGACCGGATTATCCCAGTCCTGGGCGGACGAGATGTTTGGCATGCCCCATTGCTCGCCATTCCAGCCCTGGAAGCCGTCCATCTTGAAGGTCCACAGACCGGTCGACATGTCGGAGATGACGATCAGCCCATCTTCGTTGCGGACATCGATTCCGAAGGCGCCGTTGAACATGGCGCTGCGAATGGGATTCTTCGGTCCGATATACGTGTCGTAGTACCCCGAGGTCACCGGGTTCACGGGGTCTTGGAGATTGAAGATCTGCAGACCGTCCAGATACCCGGACACGAAGATGTAGGGCCAACGCACCTCGTGGTTATGCACCAGATTCCGCCAGTCCGCCGTGAAAGCTGAGATGGGTGACCGGATATTAGTCACCTCGCCCTCTAGGGCGGGCTGCAGATCGAAGATGCGGAGCGGGGCATACTGATACTCGGTCTCCGCGATCACGTAGCGCCCGTCTGGACTCGGCGTGAACGTGTGGCCGTACGTAACGCCGCTGACGCCCGTAAGCGTGATGCGCAGCTCGGGGTTCGTGACAACGGAAACGTCGTAGATGTAGTAGCCACCCGTACCGCCACCGTAGAAGCGGTCTTCACCCGTGTCCGGATGGTATCCCACGTAGAAGTCGTGGTACCCGCGGGAGTCGCCGCTGCCAGCAGAACTCTCGGGGACTGGGACCATACCGACTCGAGCGTTCTCCAGGTCGCCGTCTACGATCATCCCGAGGTCGTACACGAGGGCACCGGGCGCGCGGGCCGTCGTGAAGAGGTAGATCCGATCGTTCGAGTGCTTGTAGATGAAGATGTTGTGAAAGCCACCGGGCATTTCGGGCTCTCGGATCCGAGCGACCTCACGCACCGTCGACGGATCTGGAAGTCCGGTGACGTCGAGGATGACAGCACCAAGGTCGTTGTCCGGTCCGCCGCCAAACTGCAACGACTGCACTAGGTAGTACCGATCGTTCCACTTGAAGTGCTTCACATCCATGCCGCCGGTGCGCTGGTGGAGATCTTGATTCTCGATTCTCCACTCGTAGAGCAGGACCGGGTTCTCAGGATCTGCCAGGCTGATGATGTCCGTGCCCTTCGGCCCGTCGAATCCGTAGACCATCCGGGAGACATATGCGTAGGGGCGGTCCATCTCTTGCTCGAGATCCATGTCCGCGACGGAGAGGCGATGCCCCAGCGGCAAATGGCCCAGTACCTCGATGTTGTCGCTTCCGCGATTCGCGGGACTCCATGGGACCTGCTGCGCGGCTGCGGCTGGAGCTGTAGCGGCGATAGCGGCGAATAGGACGAACAAGCGCTTCAATGACATGCGGCACCTCTGTGCAAAGTTGTCTCAGGTAGACGAAGATGAAGCGCATCCGGCGGAATCGCTAGAGAGCGGACCCTCTTGTCTTGTCCCAACTAGAGGAGCAGACTGGCCCTCTCAACCCATCTGGAGGACCTCATGCGCCGCGCCCTTTTTCTCGGACTCACTTTCGTTCTGAGTAGTGGTCTGGATACCACATCCACATCAGCTCAGGCCGTCGACCCATCCGTCTTCTCCGACCTCGAGTACCGCATGGTCGGTCCGTATCGCGGCGGACGTTCCACCGCGGTGACCGGATTCACAGCCGACCCGGATCACTGGCTGATGGGCACGACCGGCGGCGGAATGTGGGAGTCCACTGACAACGGTGTGACCTGGGCCAATATCTCGGATGGGTTCTTTGGCGGGTCTATTGGGGCTGTGAGAGTGGCCGAATCCGACGCGAACGTGATCTACGCGGGTCAGGGATCTGTCGATGTGCGCGGCAACACGTCTCACGGTAGAGGCATGTGGAAGTCGATGGATGCGGGGCGCAGCTGGGACTTCATAGGGCTTCCGGAGGCCGGGCAGATCGGGCGCATCGAAGTGCATCCCCGTGATCACGACCTCGTCTACGTGGCCGCGCTCGGACACGCGTTCGGAAAGAACCCGGAGCGGGGAATCTTCCGCTCCCGCGATGGTGGTGAGAACTGGGAGCACGTCCTGGCGCTGAACGACTCGACGGGTGCGTCGGATCTCACCATGGACCTCACGAACCCGCGCATACTCTATGCGGGCATGTGGCGGGGCGAACGGAAGCCGTGGGCCATGATCTCGGGTGCAGAGGAGGGCGGTGTCTACAAATCCACCGACGGTGGAGACACATGGGACAAGCTCGCTGGCGGGTTGCCCGAGGGCGTGGTGGGGAAGGTCGGAGTGACGGTCTCGCCGGCGATGCCGGATCGGGTATGGGCCATCATCGAAGCCGAACCCGATGGCGGTGTGTACCGCTCGGACGACGCCGGTGCGAGTTGGACGCGTACCAATTCGGACAACAACCTCCGGCAACGTGCCTGGTACTACACACACGTGCAGGCGGACCCCAAGGACCCCAACACGGTCTACGCTCTGAACACGAGCCTGTACCGGTCTGTTGATGCGGGCACGACGTGGGAGGTCATCAATGTCCCCCACGGGGACGTCCACGATCTGTGGATCCACCCCAATGATCCGGACCGCATGGTCGTGGCCGATGACGGAGGTGGCCAGGTGACGGTGAACGGCGGCACAAGTTGGTCGACCTATTTCAACCAGGCGACGGCCGAACTGTACGATGTGGTGGTCGACAACGCTTTTCCCTACCGGCTTTACGGCGCTCAGCAGGACAATACGACGATTTCGGTGCCAGGTTGGTCGGACACCAATACGCTCTACCCGAAGCAACATTGGCTCAACGTCGGGGGCTGTGAGACGGGCCCGGTGGCGATGGATCCGGACCGTCCTAGCGTCGTTTATGCGGGTTGTTACGGCGGGGTTATGGACCGCTATGACCTCGAGTCTGGGCAGCGTCGCAACATCATGATCTATCCACAGCTCCAGCTCGGTATGGCGACGCGGGATCTCACCCACCGCTTCCAGTGGGTGTCGCCCATGGTGGTCAGCCAGCACGACGCCACGACGATCTACCATGGTTCCCAGTACGTGAACCGATCGCGCGACGAAGGACTCACCTGGGAGACGATCAGCCCGGATCTCACGACGAACACTCCAGAGCATCAGGATCAATCCGGTGGGCCGATCAATGCAGACGTCACGGGCGTCGAGATCTACAACGTGGTGTTCTCGCTCGCTGAGTCGCCATTCGATGCTGACGAAGTCTGGGCCGGCAGCGACGATGGCCGCCTCCACGTCACCCGGGACGCCGGAGCCACGTGGACGGAGATCACACCGCCCGGAATGCCGCAGTACGGCACGGTGGATGAGATCGACCTCTCCGTGCACGCACCGGGCCGGGCTTACGTGGCTGTGCAGCGCTACCGGCTCGACGACTTCGCTCCGTACATCTTCCGTACGGACGACTACGGCTCGTCGTGGTCGCTCGTCACAGACGGTATTCCTGGCGACTTCCCGGTCCGGACGGTTCGGGAAGACGCTGAGCAAGAAGATCTGCTCTTCGCGGGCACCGAGTACGGGCTCTTCGTGTCGTTCAACGGCGGTGGTGCGTGGCAGAGTTTTCAACAGAATCTGCCCATCACTCCGGTGTCGGGGATGAGGGTGGCACATAACGACCTCATTATCTCGACCCAGGGTCGATCGTTCTGGATCTTGGACGACATCAGCCCGCTGCGTGAGTTGACCGAAGCGCTGGGCGCAGAGGCGCACCTCTTTGAGCCCCGAGACGAGTACCGGCTCACGAACGTGGGCCCGACGTTCTTGGCTGAGTTGGCCCCTGAGCCCCGTCCCGCGGGCGCGCAGCTCCACTATTGGCTGGGTGAGGAGCACGAGGGTGATGTCCGGATCGACGTCGTGGACGCGCGCGGCGAGATCGCCCACACATTTGCGACCGACTCCACCACGCTTGAAGAGGTGGAAGGGCAGGAGATCTCGGCCGAGTCCGGGCTGCACCGCGTCGCATGGTCGATCTTCTACCCGCCTCCGCACCTTCCCGAGGGTGCAGTGATCTGGGGTTACTCCGGTGGCGTCGTGGCACCTCCGGGCGACTACACGGTCCGCATGACAACTGCGGCTGGAGTCCAAGAACAGACGCTCCGCCTACTCCCCGATCCGCGAATTCCAGAGGTCACGACTGCGAGTTATGCCGAACAGTTCCAGGCTGCGATGGTGGTCCGGGATTCGATCAGCTCCATAGCACGGGCGATCGACGATCTTGCCGCAATTCGCGATCAGGTGGGCGGCGTGATGGACCGTGCGGAGTCGGCTGGGCAGGGGGACGCGCTGCGGGCACCCGCGGACACGCTGGACGAAAAGACGACCGGCGTGACCGAAGACCTCATGCAAACGAAGAACCGGTCGGGTCAGGATCCGATCCGGTTCCCGCCACGGCTCGACAACCAGTGGCTGGAACTGTATGGCCGCATTACCGGGACAGACGGATACATCTCCGGCGGAGCCGAGGGTGCGCCCCATGAGGGGACAATGGAGCGGTTGGAGGACTTAACCGGCGAATGGGACGTGATTCGCACGCGGTACATCGATTTGCTCGAGAACGAACTCAGGCGATTCAACCAGATGGTTGAGCAGCTCGGCCTGCCGGCCGTCGTGCTACCCACGAGGACGCGCATCATCAGCTGACGGCGTTGTGAGCCATCATAAAAAAGAGGGGCCAGGCAGTGACTGCCTGGCCCCTCTTTCGTCCGACGAATTACCAGCCGGGTGCTACCAGGGATTTGCGTAGTAGCCGTCTTGCTGGAGCAGTACGAAGGCTGTCATTGCGGAGAGGGCCACCTGAGCGCCGTTGACCAGTCGGTCGGTCGGGATGCCGCGCGAGGCTGCCGTTTGGCCGCACAGGATCACTTCGGTACCGAACGCCATCATCTCTGACAGGAGCTCAGCGTTCGGGTTCGCCGTCCCGTGGCGCTCCCGATACGCTGCGTCATTGATGAGATCCCATCCTGCCGAGCCGTGGATGACGATGGCGGTGCGGATGTTCTCGCGCGGCACGCCGGCCTGGGCATGCATGTTGATGAAACGGGCCACGCTGTTGAAGACCACGTTGAGTTCGCCCTGATCACCCGTCGAGGCCTCGAACGCGACCTTGTACTCTCGATCCGCCGGGGTGGGGATCTCCGCATTGATGGCGAAGACGGCGCCTCCCGAGTGGATTGCGGGCCCGGCCTGGCTGGTCTGCTGGGCCGAAATGGGAATCGCGAAGACGAGAAGTGCGAAAGCTAGAAGACGTCGCATGGGATTCATGAGTTCGGGTTCGTCGATGCCGGCGCGGATAGTAGGCCGAGAATACAAAAGGGGCGACCGCATCAGCGGCCGCCCCTTCGGCGTTACTGAGGGAGTCGAGCCTACCTGCGCTCGGCCGCCCACTCGTCTTTGAGAATCCGCACCGTGCTGTCCATTTCCTGACCGTCTACGGTCAGGACGACACGGTACTCACCTGCCGGCGCTTCATTGACCTCGAAGCGAGTCCGGTCCGGACCGCCTCGGCCCCGGCCGAAACCACCGCGCCCGCCGCCCTGGCCCTGGCCACGGGCCACTTCCTGCTCGGCCTCGCTGCGCTCACGACGGCTCGTCATGTCCCACATGATCTCGTGGAAGCCTGCTTCGGTCTCACCTTCCAACTCAGCGATCATCACGGTGCTACGGTAGATGGACACCGAGACGTCGGTCGCCTCGCTGCCGAGGTAGTAACTGAGCGTCGAGCCGGAAGGCTCAGACTCACCGTCGAAGTTGGAATAGCTGCGGTTCATCCGGTCTGACGCGACGTACCGCACCTTGTCTTCTGGATCGAAGAGATGCGCCTGTGCGGTCATGTTCATCGAGTTCACCTGTGAGAGCTCGCTGACGTCCGCGATGTAAATACCGCGGCCGTGTGTGCCGACCACGAGGTCGTTCTCACGGGTGTGGATCTCGATGTCGTGGACGGGCACGGTGGGCATGTCACCCTTCATGCTCTGCCAGTTCATGCCACCGTCGAGTGACGCATGCACCTGAAGGTCCGTTCCCACGAAGAGCAGGTTCGGGTTTTCGTAGTGTTCGATGACCACGTTCACGGACG
This sequence comes from Longimicrobiales bacterium, assembly GCA_029245345.1. Lineage (NCBI taxonomy): Bacteria > Pseudomonadati > Gemmatimonadota > Longimicrobiia > Longimicrobiales > Longimicrobiales bacterium. Next base: position 103,144 of record JAQWPM010000022.1, on the reverse strand, counting down.
ACTTGGGCAGGTTGGACGAGATGTCTGTCCATGACTCACCGAAGTTGGAGGTCTTGTAGACGTAGGCACCGAAGTCGTCGTTCCGGAGGCCGCTGAACGAGACGTAGGCCGTACCGAGTTCATGGTGTGACGCTTCAACACGGGTCACCCAGTACTCTGGGTTGTTCGGGATGTTGTCCGTAACGTCGGCCCAGTTGTCACCGCCGTCCTGTGTGACCTGAACGTTACCGTCGTCCGTTCCGGCCCAAATGAGTCCTGCTTTCAAGATGGACTCGTCAATCGTCGTGATCGTGCCGTACTGGATGTTGCCGTCGCCGCCCTTACCGGTGGTAAGGGTGGCCGGGTCGTTCTTGGACAGGTCAGGGCTGATGACTTCCCACGTCTCACCACGGAATGGCGAACGCATGAGCTTGTTCCCCGCATGGAAGACCACATCGCAGTTGTGTGGGGAGACCATGATGGGCGCCATCCAGTTGTAGCGCATGTCGGCGTCCTGATGACGGATGCCCTTCGACTCACCGGTTTCGAGGTCGAGACGGGAAATCGGTCCGAACTGCGACTCGTTGTAGAGGAAACGGCCCTCACACCAGTCGAATTCGTTGAACATCCCGTCACCACCACCCACGCGGCTCCAGTCCTCGAGCCGCACCGGGCCACCAGCGGGGTTCGTGTTGTACGCCATGGCCGACCCGTTGTCCTGCAGGCCGCCCGCGACGCGGTAGGGATACGAGTTGTCGATCCCGATCGCGTAGAACTGAGCCAAGGACTGGAAGTCCGGGTGGTACCAGTTCTCACCGGCGTCGTAGGTGACGCCCATGCCGTGGTCGTAGCCGAGGATCATGTGGCGGGAGTCGTTCGGGTTGATCCACAGCGCGTGGTCGTCCCCACCGAATCCCAGTGGCCGACGGTCCCACGTTGCTCCGCCATCCGACGTGCCCCATGAGGCGGCTGACAGCACGTGAACTTTTTCAGGATCGTTCGGGTCCACGATGATCTGGCCGTAGTAGTAGGCTGGCCCACCGCCGACGTTGGCGCCTTCCTCAGAAGCGCGTTCCCACGTCAGTCCCGCGTCGTTCGAACGGTAGACCTCACCGCCGATCATGCCGCGTGACGACTCGTGGTTGAGGAGTTCCTGGCGACGGTCCTCGTCCGACATGTCCGCCTTGTTGGCGTTCTCGATGGTCGCGTACAGGATGTTCGGGTCCTTGTCGTACACATCGATGCCGATGCGGCCGAGCATGCCTTCGGGCAGCCCCGCGCCGATCTGGATCCAGTTGTCGCCACCGTCTGTGGTCTTGTAGACGCGTGAACCCGGGCCAGCTAGGTCGAACGTGTATGGCAAGCGCACCTTGTCGTAGGTCGCGGCGTACAGTGTGTTCGGGTCCGCAGGGCTCATTACGACGTCGACCACACCAATGGTGCGGCCCTCGACCTCAGGTGCGAGAACCTGGTCCCAAGAGCGACCACCGTTGGTCGTCTTGTAGAGACCTCGCTCGTCGTTTTCGGAGTAGAGCTTCCCGAGTGCGGCTGCGTACACGACATCCGGGTTCGTGGGGTGTACGACGATCCGCCCAAAATGGTGCGACTCAGGCAGGCCCACGTTGGTCCATGTGTCACCGTAGTCCGTCGACTTGTACATCCCGTTGCCCCAGTAGCTGGAGCGTGAGTTGTTGCCCTCGCCCGATCCCAGGTAGAGAACGTTCGAGTTCGTCTGGGAGACCGCGATGGCTCCAATGGAGAAGACATCGGCTTGGTCCGCGAAGAGGACGTCGAAGCTGATGCCTCGGTTGTTCGTCCTCCACAGGCCGCCCGACGCGGTCGCGATATAGAAGGTGTGCGGGTCGTCCGCTGGGACCGCGATGTCGACGAACCGTCCACTTTGGCGGGTCGGGCCGATCTCGCGGTATTCGGTCGCGGCGATGATCGCGTCACCCATGTTCTGCGCTTCGAGCGCGGGGGTGGCGGGGATCGAAACGGCCACGAGCGCCCCAAGGGCTAGGGCGTGGCGAAGGTGTCTCATGTGTCTAACTCCGTGTTCAGCGTGCTGAGCTGGAAAAGGCGGTCTGTCCGCCCAAAGTCGGTACTGTGTCGGTACTGGAGAGGACAGCAGGCTAGGCACGGGTGTTGAGGTGGGCAAGCCGGGCTGTGGACCGAGTACATCGCTCATGTTGCGGGCGATGCAGAGCCGACGATTCGCATCCAGGGTGCGTTGGCCCCTCGGTATGCCGCTACCGACCGAACAGATCAAGCTGAATTGCTGTACCGAGCAGTTCTCCGTCCCCCTAATGGACCTCGAAGACTCGCGCGTCCGGGAGGGAGCGCGATGCCCCGCGTCGCCCGGACCTGGGCGCAGGACGTTGTTACTGAAGCGCGGGATTTTCTGAGGGGACGCTGGGACTCAGTACACTTTCGAGCGTGGCGATGAGCCGGGAGCGTAGTGCCTCGGCGCGCGCTGCAAAGGCTCGCTGGCGCGATTGGTACTCGCTGCGCCCTTCAGGGGTCTCTACCCGCACCGGCTCGAAGCCGAGGCTGCTCAGGTCGTAGGGAGTGGCCTGCATATCGAGCACCCGCAGCTCCGTCGCGAGTTCGAAGCTGTCCCAGAGGAGGTCGCTTCCGATCCACGGCATGGATGCGTAAGCCCATCGATAGAGATCCATGTTGGCATGGATGCAGCCAGGCTGTTCCATCTCGTGACGGGTCTTCCACTCTAGATCGATGTGGTTGAGCGGCTTCGCTTCCGGCGCGAAGAAGCGGAATGCGTCGAAATGGCTGCACGCTACCGGCCGACTCTCTACGAAGGCATCCACTTCCTTTTGCGGAAGCCTGAGTGGCGCGATCTCGGCGTGCCGGATGTCGTGGCCCCGGTACACCATGGCCCACTCGTGCACCCCGAAGCAGCCAAAGTTCGGTGGCTTTTCTTGAGTTGCTTCGAGCACATGGAGGTTCTCGCGTAGCGCCTCCATCTGTACCTCGGTCAGAGCGCTCGGGTCACGTCGGATGGCGCCGTCGTCGGTCTGGTAAGCGGGGGCACGGAAGAGTTCTCTGGCTTCGGGAGAATCTGCGACCGCTTCGTGTGCATTCGGATGCCATGCCTCGAGTTTCGCTGCCGAGTACATGTAGTACTGGAAGAGGAAGTCGTAGACCGGGTGTTTCTCCCGACGAGACCGCCGCTCTTTGTGCGGCCCGGTCCAAACGCGGACTCGAGCGCGATGCGCACGGGCGCGTGCGATCCAGGTCGGGGCCGTCAGCACAGCCGGTTCAGTAAGGTGGACATCGTGCATGCCACACGCTCGGCGGTTTGTAGGGGGGTGTCCAGGGGGTTACGCTGGCACGCACCCGCAACAGAACTTGGAGTCGCCGTTGATCTCGTTAGCCGGAAAGACCGCCATCGTAACCGGAGCCGCCCGCGGCATTGGTGAGGCATGCGCCCGCGCGTTCGCCGGACACGGCGCGCGTGTCGTCATGTCCGATATCCTAGAGGACAGGTGTACCGAGGCGGCCGCCTCCATCAGTCGAGACACGGGCGTGGAGACGCATGTCGTTCGTGCCGATGTGAGCGAGGAAGCCGACTGCGAGGCTCTGCTGGCCGCTTGCATCGATCAGTTCGGACAGTGCGACATCCTCCTGAACAATGCCGGTATCATCGCGGCGGGTTCGATTCTGAACGCCTCGACCGAAGACTTCGACCGGGTTCTGGCCGTGAATCTCCGTGGGCCGTTTCTCCTGAGTCGGGCGGTCGCCAACCACATGGTGGAACGAGGCATCAAGGGCACGATCATCAACATGTCGTCCACCAACGCCGTCGTGACGATCCCTGATCAGCTCCCCTATGCCACATCCAAGGGCGGCGTCCAGCAGCTGACCAAGGTGATGGCCATGGAGTTGGCGGCACACGACATCCGCGTGAATGCCATCGGTCCAGGCTCGATCTCCACGGACATGCTCAACACCGTTATGGAGGACGATGAAGCCCGGCAGAGGATTCTGTCCCGCACACCGCTGGGCAGGGCAGGGGATCCCGCAGAGGTCGCCTCTGTCGCGGTCTTCTTGGCGAGCGACTACGCCTCGTACATGACCGGCCAGACGATCTATCCGGATGGCGGACGGCTCTCGCTCAACTACACGGTGCCGCTGCGCGAAGACGACTGAGGGCGGCCCCGCTCTTCGGGAACCGCCCCCTCACGATCACACCCTAGTGGCTGCCGTCTTCCGAGATCGGCGTCGTTCGTTCCGTCCCGTCTGCGTCCAAGTCGTTCCAGTTCAGGATCGCGTTGAAGCCCAGGAAGAACGTCCCCTGAGTCTGCCAACGCCAGAACGGGCGGATCGCGAAGCTGACCACGTGTCCGTCGCCGATTTTCGAGTCGACGACCTGAGGCGTTCCGGCGATCCCTTCGGCGCCGGCGAGCGCACCGGAGAGAAGGATCTGATCCGGGTCGCTCGGGAAGCGCATGATGACGCGATTATTGGCCGAGCCCGCGCCGCCACCGCCGCGTCCGAAGCCGCCGAAGCCGCCCCGTCCACCACCACCCGTAGCACGGCCAGCAGCCTGCTCCGGATCGTCGATGTCAGACAGCCGCGGGCGTGAAGCCATCGGGTTGATCCCCTGCCACGGATTCGAGAAGCCTCCTGCAGCGCTCCCGAAGACCAAGTCACCCTTGAAGTAGACCGGCAGCTGTTCGTCGTCGTACCCGTAGGCGATCGGACTGGTCATGTCCGCGAACAGGCCGCGATGTACCGAACCTGGCGTCACGAGCCCTTCCGGCCGCGTCAGGTTCAGCCCAGGTGCGACGCCGAACTCCGGCATGATCGTCGCCGTGGATCCCTCGACGAGAAGAAGTCCGCCTTCCTGGACGAAGTTCGCGAGCTCAACGAGACCTTCCCATCCCATCCCGCCTCGGATGTCGTCGGACTCATCGATTCCGCCCAGGTGTGGCGTGTCCGCCGAGCGCCGGTACGGAAGCGGCATATCACCGTTGGTGGACATGCCGTCCAAGTGTGACTGCGCACTCCCGCCGACGTGCGGATATACGATCACGTCGAAGCGCTCACGGAGGTTGCCTTCGGCCACGAGCTTGTCCGCGAAGTACTCGTACGGAATGCCGTAGTAGTCGAGCGCGCCGCGTACCCATCCCTCGTCCTGCGTGCGCCGCCAGGCGTGCATGTACCCGATGCGCGGTACGTCCAGTTCGTGCATGAGGACTTCAGGCATGTCGTTCGTGCCGTACCCGGAGAGTCCGAGATCCGCGAGCGAAGCTTCAAGCGCGTCGCGGTCCGCGTTGGGGATGATGAATGTGCCCGCTCGGAACGTGCGTCCGTCCATTTCGAAGTCCGCCTCGGCCGCGTGCATTTCGATGCCCGCATGCTCGAACCGGAACTTCATGAGGTTGTTGTCGGTCGTGTGCTCGACCACGACGATGTCGCCACCACCCGAGATTCCACCGGGTGCGCGAACGGAATCCGTGAGCAGCGTCATGTCCTCGTCCAGGACGGCGACGTCACCAATGGCTTCCAAGTCGATGTTGCGCATGAACTGGAAGGTCCAACCCGTGTCGTCGTACGGGCGCGGGTTCTCCAGTGAGAACTGCTGCAGAGAGAGGTACATGTCCGCAAGCGTGCGGTACGGCTGGTCCGCGCGGATGACGTAGTCGCCTGCCGAGACCTCCATCTCGCCGACTTCGAACGAATCGTCGGCTCGGTGGATCTCAAGGCCCTGACGCATGAGCTCGTTCACGGCGTCTGCCGCGTCTGCCTTCCGGCGCTGATCCGCAGGAATCACCCACGCATTCACTTCGCCGTCGATGCCCTTCTGGACCGAGCGCTTGTTCTTCACCCAGTAGTTGTCGAGGAACATCTCGCGGTTTTCGGCCATCATCTTCAGCGAGAAGAGCACTGCGGACTGCTGGATGTTCGTGTTGTTCCGCGGGCCCCATTGGATCTCGTTGAGCGGGGGGTTCGGACGGAACCACTCGCGGCTCATGTTCGTGCGCAGCGTGCGGATCTGCGGGCCGTAACTGGCGACCTCGTAGAACCGTCCGATCGAGTTGTGACCGTGTGCGATGGTGAACATGTAGTTCGGCGTCCAGCCATCGTAGAAGCCGTACGTCCATACGCCCGGCACGCCACGCTTGGTGAGCTGGAGCACGTCGTTCTCGGCGAGCATCCACCATTCGGTGATCGTGATGGCGTCGAAGGCCTCGTTGTACGGACCCGTTCCAGTCGAGGAGTACAGGTAGTTGGCGGCCTCGTGCAGGTCATGCATGACGGTCGGCGTCCACTCGAGCTGCACAGTGTTCACGTGCTTTGTGAGCGCGAGCATCTGACCCATCGCATCACGGTTGTTGTCGTGAGCGACGTATTTGCCCCAGTACATGAGCGGGAGCTGAACTTCACCCGTTGGTCGGTCGTTATTGACCTTCCATGTGTCGATCATCTTCTCTCGACCATCGACTTCGATGACCGGCGTGATGAAGGTGATCATGTTGTCCCGGATGTCCTGGATGAACTCGGTCTCCTGAACGACCAGGCGGTAGGCGAGTTCTTGGAGCATCTCGGGTCCGCCGCGCTCACCGGAGTGCATGCCGCTTGTGAGCCAGTAGATCGGCTTGGCGAGTCCGCCCTTGATGAGTTCGTCGGCCCGCTCGTCAGACGTGATGCGGGGGTCCATCAACTCGTTTAGGTAGCCCTTGTAGGTCTCGAGGTTCGCGATCGTCTCCTCGTCACCGACGGCCATGAGGATCATCTCACGACCCTCTTCGGACAGTCCCATCGACATGACGGTCGCACGGGGCGATGCGTCTGCGATGGCACGGAGGTACGCGTGAATGTCCGAGGCGTACGTGAGCTCGTCCGGCGTACCGATGATGCGCCCATGGAAGTCGAGCGGGGTCGGAACCGTCTCCGATGCTGGAAGGTGGTCGACGAGCTCGGTGATGATCCGGTCGTCCTGGGTGTGCTCCAGGATGAGCGCCGTGTATTCCTCGTCGATCGCCTGGCCTTCCCGCGTCGCTTGAGCGGAGACGAACGATGGTGCTGCGACGAGGAGGGCGGCGAGCGCCCATCCGATTCGGTTGATGCTTCGGGACATGAAACCCCCTGTGCCTCTTTAGTGGCAAAGCCGAGGGTGGCTCGACTTCGACGCGATACAGGTGCTGGCGGATGCCTGCGCCCTCATGTGGTCTAGGTGTGCCTACTTAGACCCGCAAGGGAGCCGAGATGCTGGGGATCGGTTGACGGCTGGGCAGATCCTTTGGAGTGTCAGCGCATGAGCCATTCTGTAAGCAGTCACTTACGACTCGACATCGACGAGTACGACGCCACGATTCGGCGCTTCATTCCCGGCTATGAAGAGATGCTGACTGTCGCTGCTCGTGAGGTGACATCTGTCGACCCGGGCCTGGTCCTGGACTTGGGTGCGGGAACGGGGGCGCTGTCTGCGGCGATCCTGAGAGGGAGCGCTGTCCGCTCGATCGAGCTTCTGGACGTGGACCTCGAGATGCTCGAGCAGGCGCGCACGCGGCTCCTGCCATTCAAGTGGCGGCCGCGGTTCCGAGAGCGCTCATTCCTCGATGACTTACCGTCGTGCGATGCGGTCTCGGCTTCGCTGGCCCTTCATCATGTGCCGACCATAGAGGAAAAGCAGGCACTCTTCGGGCGCATCCATGCCGCGCTGTGGGGCGGCGGTGTTTTCGTGAACGCAGACGCCACCATGTCCGCCGATCCTGCTGTCAGAGATGCGACGTACGAAGCCTGGGCCGAGCATATGGCCACCTCCGGCATCGACCGGAAAGAGGCGTTCGCTCACTTCGCCCAGTGGGCCGAAGAGGACACGTACTTCCCCCTCGAGGTCGAATTGGAGGCGATGCGGGCTGTGGGCTTCCAAGCCGAATGCGTTTGGGAGAACGGGCCCATAAAGGTCGTCGTGGGGCGGAAGGCCTAGGCCGTCGCCTCGCCCAAGAGCGTGTTGAGTTCTCGGTCCAAGACCTTCTTCGGCACCAATCCGGCGAACTGGAAGAGCGGCTCTCCGTCCTTGAAGAAGATTAGGGTCGGGATCGATCGGATCTCGAATTGTAAAGCTGTCTCCTGCGCGAGGTCCGTGTTCACCTTCACGACCCGAACACCTCGCCCTGCGAATTCGATGGCGATGTCGTTCAGGATGGGAGCCATCATGCGGCACGGGCCGCACCACGGAGCCCAGAAGTCGACGACGGTGATGCCGTCGCCGTTCAAGACCTCTTCTTGAAAATCGTCGTCCCCGATGTCATCGATGGGAGCTTCGACCTTGGGCTTCTTTTTGAAGAACACAGCTACCTCTCGTGCAGGGTATGACTCTGCTGAACCCGCAGGGGTGCCTCATCGCTTCGCGGGTGGCCGCCCGGCTGTTACAGAGAGAATGCGCGGTCAGCGCTCTCTGTTCGACTCCGGCAGGTGTTTCTTCGGGAACTTAGCCACCACCGTGTAGATCGGGTCGACAATGTTGGCGACCGTGCTCTCGCCTAACTGCCCGACGAGCATATAGGCGTCCCATTTTCCGAAGCCGTATTCGTCCACGAGCCACTCGACGAGCTCGACGTGCGCCAGCCGGAACGCGTCGATCAGCGGACGCGCGCTACCGGCGACCATGATGTAGTCGTCGTCTTCGAGTCGGGGCCATGCGATGGTCTCGCCCTTGATGAGACTGATGCGGAACGCCACGTCCATCGAAGTCTCGAGTCCGGTGCCGTTCACCTCACCTTCGCCCTGGGCGGCGTGACCATCTCCGAAGTAGAAGTAGGCTCCGTCGTTCCATACGGGCAGATAGACCGTCGTGCCCTCCCGGATCTCGGGTGCGTCCATGTTGCCGCCGAAGTTGCCCGGCCAGAGGCCTGCGAAGGCTTCACCGTTGGCCGGAGCTACGGAGACTCGGCCGAGCATTGGCTTTAGGTCGATGGTGATGCTGCTCATTTCGGAATCGGGCAGGTCCACCGTGCCGGTCATGGCCTCTGTATCTAGGGCCCATTCGTACCGGCGCGCCTCGATGGGGTCGTTGAGGAAGCGTGAGCGGCTGTCCGTGGCGAGCCCGCCGAAGTCGGGGTACAACTGGGCCCCGGCCAAGTTGTGGTTCGGCTGCACCTTCAGGACTTCAACGACCAGGATGTCATTCGTGGTGGCGCCTTCGATCCAGAATGGTCCGACCTCGCCCGGGAAGGGGCCGCCTCCGGGCTCGTAGTAGTCGCTGTGGTTCGTGCGTGAGATCAGAACCGTGCCAGGGCGGATCGTCGCGACCGGGTCACGCACGTCGACCGTTGGATATCCGATGGTCGGCTCGAAGTGGAGCGTGTCTTGGGCAGCGACTTCGACCGGCGCCGCGGCCGAGATGCCGATGGCCAACGTGACCACGGCCACTGTGAGCGACAGGCGAGTCACGAGCCTGGTGATTGGGGTCCTCAAAACGGCCTCCCGGCAGAGTTACAGTGCGTCGGGCAATGTGCGGGGCCGAGCCCGCTGTCGCGAGTCCGACGGGAAACTGCGGCCGCCAGGCGTATCCAAAGCTTGTGGCGAGGCGAGGCAGGGAGGTTAGGCGGAGTACACCCAGGAAACGCCCAGGCTCATCGATATCTCTGTCGCCGCCGGCTCAATCGCGAGCGGCTTGAGTTTCCTGGCGCTGCCTGCCAACGGAATTCTCATCGCGCTGGCCTTGGCAGAGCTGGTGGCAAGGCGCGTCACAGCGCTCTCTCCGGCCGCGCCGACTCCGCAACAAGTGATCAATGTCGCCGCTTCGATGAGGCCGGCACTTCACCTCTTGGGTTGCACTGGGGCGCCCGTCATACCGAGGGGTCGAGGGAAGCCCAAGACTCCGCCCTTCGGGAACCCAGCCATGGTCTTTGCTGGGCACATCGTGCTGCGTCAGGTGGGAGCTGAGGCGGACATCCTCGACGCACTCGAGTCGGGCATGAAGCGGATTGAGCCCGTTTCGGACCGAACCGCCTTTCTCGTTGAAATGGGCCGCCGCATCGGGCCGTCGCACAAGCGGACCAAGGAGAAGACCAGGCCCAAGGCGAAGGCGAAACGCTCTACCTAGACCAGTCCGAAGTGTCTGACTTCGAACGGCTAGTCGCGCTGCGGTCCTTCGAGTAGGCCCTCTAGGGGTTCCTCACGCGCGCCGTTCTCGTCGCAAACGGCGAACATCGACTCACCCTGACCATACATAGCCACTCCGGCGTACTCACCGGCTTTGTTCAGCACGAAGAAGCGTACATCGAAGTTCGGCAGGCCTCGTGAGTTCAGGAGACGCGACTCGATGGTATTGTCCTTGATGCGTGTGAGTGCGGCCATCCCGGCGTCCTTCGGCGACATCCCTTGGCGCATGTTCTCGACGATCAAGAACGAGGCGCAATTATAGAGGTTGGCTTCGCCTCGCCCGGTTGAGCCCGCGGCCCCCACGTCGTTGTCGACGTATTGGCCGGCACCCAGGATGGGGGAGTCACCTGCCCGGCCCGGGATCTTCCAGGACAAGCCGCTCGTCGTGGTCACGCCGCAGATGTCCCCGTTCTGATTCACACACTCCATGCTCGTTGTGCCCCAGAACGAGTTGGCGTCGATGAGGCCGTCGTCCACCATGGAGAGGCCGGCGTCTAGGCTGGCGTCGTAGAAGCGCTGGAGTCGAGCTTCGTGTTCGGGATCTCGTCGATATTCGGTCGGAGCTGATGACCGGCCTCGGCCCCGCCCGATGGTGTCAGGGTCAGTGTCTTCCCCCGCGCGGCTCATTCCGCCGATGCGTTCTTCCGGGTCCAGCCAATGGCCGGGGTCGACCCGGCGGCGCCACTCCAGCCACATGGAGCGAGAGTGCTCCGTGTTCAGATCGTCGTGGATGTCGAAACCGAGCGAGCGCGCGAACTCGCGGGCGCCCTCACCGACGATGAGGTGATGGTCCGTGAGTTCGGCGACCGCCTTCGCCACGAGCGACGGTGTCTTTACACCTTCGATCCCAGCCACACCGCCAGCCCATTTTCGTGGGCCGTGCATGAGGCAGGAGTCGAGCTGCACGTTCCCGTCTGCGTTGGGCAGACCTCCGTAGCCGATGCCGGCTTCTTCGGGGTCGAGTTCCGGGATGTTCACACCTGCAACACATGCGTCGAGGATGTCTTCACCCTCGGTGATGCCACGATATGCTCGTTCGATGGCACTCTCGGGGCCGCCGTTCTTGTATCGGATGGAAGAGACGTCGGCGACGAGAAGTGGACGGGCCCGCCGGATGTGGACGGCGGGAGCGACTCGGCTGAGTTCCGCCGAGAGCGCCGAGGGTGTCGCGGCTGCTGCGACGCCTGCGGCAGTAGTCCTTACGAAGTCACGTCTGTCCATGAGATACTCTGTGCTCAGTGTGGCGTATGTTGAATGCGTCACCATAGCACGCTCAGCCAGGTCTGGCATGACACCACGCGGATCCGCATCAACTACCACATGGCAGGGGGCACTCGTCGTGTTCCTGGGCCTCACCGTTGCTCTGACCCCGGGCGGAGTCGCGGGCCAGGGGGTGACGGGGGTGGTCGTCGAGGCCCAGAGTTCGGCTCCACTACCAGGTGTTCTGGTTACGGTCGAGAGTGAGGCGGGGACTCGCGTGGGGGCAGTGCTGTCGGACGCGTCCGGGAGGTTCGTCGTTGAGGTGCCTCGGGCTGGACGCTTCAGGGCTGTCGCAGCCCGAATCGGACTTGCCACGACGACGACTGAGGTGTTCGAGGTCCCGGCGGGCGATGTGCACTTCGTGAGAGTCACGATGGCGGACAACGCGGTGGAGCTTGAAGGCCTCGTGGTAGACACGCGAGTCCAAGGGTGCCGGATCGATCCGGCGGAGGCGTTACAGATCCAGCGCTGGTGGGACGAGATTCGGAAGGCGCTCGAGGTCAGCTCTGTCGTGCAAAAGGACCAGTTGGCGCGCTTCAGAATTCAGAAGTATGAGCGCGAATGGTCCGCGGGCCTCAAATCACTGTCGGGTGAGCGCACCGAGTTACAGATCGGGTTCGCCACGCGCCCGTTCGTTTCGGCTTCTGCGGAATTCCTGACTGAAGGTGGATTCGTTCAGGGTGCGGAGGGTGATCGGGCCTACTACGCGCCCGATGCCGACGTACTCTTGGCCGATGTGTTCCTCGCTCAGCACTGTTTCTCCATCGTGGATCACGACGAGGATCGGGACTTGATCGGGTTGCACTTCGAGCCCACTCGGACGCGCCGTGTCCCTGACGTGCTCGGCACGTTGTGGGTGGACTCGACCACTGCCGAACTCCAGAGCCTCGAGTACCGCTATGCGAACATCGACTGGTTGCCCGCGAACGAGTCGGGCGGAGAAGTTCGGTTCCGCTACCTGCCGTCCGGGACGTGGATCGTGTCGGACTGGTACATCCGCATGCCACAGGTCGGCGTGCGCTACGGGCCGGGCTCGGTGAGTCGATCGGAGGTGGCCGGCTACTTCGATGTCGGCGGTCGGGTGAGGCAAATCGCGACGAACGCGGGAGCAGGCGACGGAGCAACGGGATCGGCGGAGATCAGAGGAACGGTCTTCGACAGTATCCGGGGCCGACCGCTGGCTGGAGCGCGCGTTGCCGTACTGGGGACACGCTTCTCGGCGGATTCGGATGTTGATGGCGCTTTTGAGATTAGTGGGCTGCCGGCCGGTGAGTATCAGGTCTCGTTCTTCCATGCCGACCTGTCACTCTGGGGAGTGGCGTCGCCGTTCATCAAGGTTGCCCTGGAAGACGCCGACAGGGCGGACGTCCTCCTGGCCGTTCCACGCTTCAGGAGTGTGGCGGCCGGTATGTGCCCGAGTGAAGGCGACGTGCGGGCCGTACTAACGGGTCGGGTCGTCGACCCAGACGGCGAGGTCGTGGAGGCCGTGACCGTCACGGCGAAGTGGGAGGCCGCCAGGTCCGGCGGCATGACCGACACCTTCACGCGCGAGTTCAGGACCGGCTCCGACGGGCGCTACTTGGTGTGCGGAGCGCCCGCCGAGGCGCGTATTGAGTTGAGCGTGGACGGCACCGCGAGGTCCGCGCGAGATGTCGAGATCGTGCTCCCGACAGGCGAGATCACCTACCGCGAGCTCAGGGCTCGGCGGTAACACGCGTCTCTGTGGTTGGCATTGGACCGACTACCGACCCAGTGCGGGGGCCGTTGCCGGTGGCCTCCGGTGCTGCGTGCGCTGCTCATAGGCGTAGGCGATCCGGATAAGGATCGGTTCCGACCAGGCGTCGCCGAGCACCTGGAGGCCGGCGGGTAGCGTCGCGTCCCGCACGAAGCCCATGGGCACGGTGAGCGCGGGGAAGCCTGTTGGGGGTGCTGGATACTGACTGTTGTCCCCAGCCGGGGTGGTCATGTCTCCAACGAGCCGGGGCGGGTTGCTCCAGCTGGGATAGATGATGGCGTCGACGCTATACTCGGCCATCGCAGCTCTGAGGCCGACCCGGAATCGCTCTTCTTGGGCACGGCCGCGGATGCACTGCTCGTTCGTATCCGGCGTTCCCTCGAAGGTGAGGAAGCGACGCACGGTTGGCATGACGGTCCGGTAAACTTTGCCGCCGTCCGCGATTTCTTGAAGCGTACGCACGGGCGGATTCGGGATATCTGCCAGATAGTTCTCGATGTCATAGCGGAAGCGGGAGCATCCAGTGCCTTCGCGCAGCTCGTCGAGGTCTTCGATGTGGAAGTCCTCGACTACGGTAGCGCCGAGCGCGCGCAGATCGTCAAAGGACTCCATGAAGCGCAGCAGGATCTCCGGGTGCGCGCTCGCCTTGTACGCGATCTGTCCGACCACGCCGATGCGAAGACCGGTCAGGTCGTCCTCGAGGAAGTCCATGTACGATTCAGCGCGGCGCGCATCCGCCTCTGCGGTCACGGCGTCGTTCGGGTCGGTCCCCACGATGACGTCGAAGACACGAACGGCGTCCTCGACGGTGCGGGCCATAGGGCCGCCAATGTCACGGTGGGCGAACAACGGTATGATTCCGTCGCGGCTCGTGAGTCCCTGCGTAGACCGGATGCCCACGAGTCCGTTGTGGCTGGACGGTCCTCGGATGGAGTTGCCAGTGTCGGTGCCGAGCCCGATCAGGCCGAGGTTGGCCGTCACAGCGGCAGCGGTGCCGCCGCTGGAGCCCGCAGTCACACGATTGAGGGCATAAGGGTTGAAGGTCCAACCAGGAAGCATCGACCCAACCGTCTCCAGCGCGGTGAACGCGAACTCGGCCAGATTCGACTTGGCGAGGATGATTGCCCCAGCCTCGCGGATCTTCCTGACCTGGTACGCGTCGTCCGCGGCCATGGAGCCTTCGAGCGAGGCGGAACCGCCCGTCGTGGGCATGTCGTGTGTGTCGTAGTTGTCCTTCACGATGAACGGGATGCCGTGAAGCGCTCCCGTCAGTGACCCGGTGCTGCGCAGCGACTCGTCCAGCTCATCTGCGCGTTCGAGCACACGCGGATTGATGAGGATGATGGAGTTGAACGTCGGGCCGTTTCTGTCGTACGCATCAATCCGATCCAGATACGCCTGGGTCAGTTCGCGAGCGGTCAGCGTTCCCGAGAGCATCGCCTGGTGTGCCTGGGCGATCGTGAGTTCGATGAGTTCGACGCCCCCGACATTCTGTGCGGCGGTGTGGATGGGGGCGACGCCGATTCCGGTGGAGGCCGCCAGCGCGACCCCAAGGAGCATTTTCTTCATGATGCTAAAGTAGAGCGGCACCTCCATCGCTGCGAACTAAGGCCGCCGTCCCGTGAGTGCTCGGGCCCTTTGCCAGATCCCGTCGAACATCGGCTCGGTCAGTTTTCCGGTGAACGTGTTCTGTTGGCTCGGGTGATACGACGCGATAAGGGTCAGTGCCCCGAGGTCGACTTCCACACCGTGGCCGAAGCGTGGCCGGGGCTTCGGCACGTCCAAGCCTCGGTCTCCAAGCACCTTCAGCGCCTGGATGTAGGAGAAGCTGCCCAGCACGACGACCACCCGGAGTTGAGCGAGCAGGTTGAGCTCCTCGTCCAGCCAGGGCCGGCACGCGTCTCGTTCCTGTACGGTCGGTTTGTTGGCAGGGGGTGCACAGCGGACCGCGGCAGACACGAAGACGTCCTGGAGCTCGAGGCCGTCGTCGACGGCTGTTGCGCGGGGTTGGTTGGCGAATCCGGCCCGATGAAGTGCTCCGTACAACCAGTCGCCAGATCTGTCGCCGGTGAACATCCTCCCGGTGCGGTTGGCGCCGTGGGCGGCGGGCGCGAGCCCGACAACGAGCACTCGGGCGTTGGGGTCACCGAATGACGGTACGGGGCGGCCCCAATACTCGTCGTCTCTGAACGAGGCGCGCTTCTCCACCGCCACCTGTTCGCGCCATTCGACGAGGCGGGAGCAAAGGTGGCACTGTGTGATGCGCGCCTGGAGCGCGTCCATGGAGCGCGCGGTCATGCGGTCGGGATGGCTGGCCTCAGAGGACATTGGTGACCGTGATGCTTTGCTCAAGCGTGGCGCTCAGTTCCGTGGCGGGAACTGCGTCTGAGACGAAAGTGGTTGTGGCCTCCGCCGGGGATTCGGTCGGCCAAGCAGACCCCGTGAACCACGTGAGCCTTCTCGCCCGGTCCGACTTGATCAGGTCCAGACCGTTCGCAAGCGCGAACATGTTCAACTTCGGATCGATCCTCTCGAAGCCATTCTCACCCGCGCTTGGGTGTGCTTCCTCGGTCATCTGGTACCTCCGTCCCGATTTCCTCGACTCTACGAGCCGAGCCACCCATCCCAGGGAGAGTCCCCTCAAGGCACCTCCACCAGACGCGACGAAGACGGGCCAGGTTTCCGCGTCGCGGCCTCAACCCCCTGTTGATGCGTTTCTTATCAGTGCTACGACCCGCTTTCGTTCCACGCCGACCACCATAGAACTGACAGCATGGCTCCTCCGGAAGCTAGCCGCTCGGCAGCGAAGTCGCGGGTCTCGGGGTTGAGCGGACCGTCCGGATCGAAACCGACGTCCCGATCCAGCCGGTACAGGGCCTCGACGTTGTCGCTCGACTCTTGAATATGCTCCATGACCATGGCTCGGCTCCGGCCCGTGGCGTCGGTCGGCGCACTGCGTGGCATGTGCCGGTTCACATCGGCTTGCGTGACGTGTGCTTCAACGAATAGGCGCTCAAAACGGCTGTGGAAGTCGCCACCACCCGAGTATCCCTCGGGGTTCGGTACAGCATTACCGAGAGCGTCCGAGCCCCTCCACCCATTGAAGTGGATTGTCGAGTGATGGGGCTGCGAAGCGTCTGTGACGTAGTGACCGAGTACCCCTGCATCGTTGATGATGCGTTGTTCGATCCAGCCCCGTCTAGTCGGATCCGTCTCGTTCCGCCACATGCGGAATTCCGTGACCACGCGCTGATACAGCTCGAGGATCCGGTACGGGAGGAAGCCGGCGTCGCGTTCGGGTTTGGGCAGCCCCGCATCGTATAGTGCCTTCAGATACGTGAACCGGTCCGGAGCGTCGAGGGCACCGGTGGGCACATTCTCCATGTCGATGTAGTGGTCGTACGAGAAGGCTTGGTCCATTTCCCTCATGCTGAAGTTGCGCCACCGATCCGGCTCAGGGTCCAGATACACGAGCTGTTCTCCCGCGGACCTGAAGAAGTCGGGCATTGAAGCGGGCAGGGCGAGCACTGCCGCGTGGGCTGCCATTTCGTGGCCGAGGAATCCCCAAGGAAGCGGATGTGCGTCGTCGCTCGTGGGGCCTGTGCTCACAGCGAGTGTCATCAGAAGCGCATATGCGGTCATGACTGTGCTGCCTCTCTAGAGAGTTTGCCTCGGTCCACTTTGCCGAGGTGTGTTCTGGGGAGATCGTCCATGAAGGTCACTTCACGAGGATACTTGTATGGTTCCAATCGGGTCCTGGCCCACTCCTGGAGCACTGCGGCTAGTGCGCCGCCCGGCGTGTGGCCGGTGGCCACGACCGCGAACGCCTCCGGCTTGATGAGTCCGTCCGTGCTACGCACACCCACAACGGCGACTTCTTGCACGGCCTCGTGCTCGAGTAGGCAGTTCTCCAGTTCGCCGGGGGACATCCACTTCCCACTCACTTTGAGCATGTCGTCCGCGCGGCCGCAGTAGGTGACGTAGCCGTCCGCGTCCATGCTGATCATGTCCCCCGAGACGTACCAGTCACCGACGAATGCCTGGCGGGTCTTTTCGCGCTGCTGCCAATATCCCGAGGCTCGGGAATCACCTTTCACCCACAGATAGCCGACTTCGTCCGGTCCTAGGACTTCGCCGTCCTCACCTCGCACCTCGACTTGGAAGCCCGGGACGACCTGCCCCAGCGTGCCGGGCTTCACGTCGCCCGGGCGGTTCGAGATGAAGATGTGCCACATCTCCGCTGTGCCGAGGCCGTCCAGAAGCGGGACGCCGCACAGTGCATTCCAACGGCGGTGGAGTTCTGCGGGTAGCGCCTCGCCGGCAGAAGTCACGAGGCGGATGGACGAGAGGTCCTGGTTCGGTGCGTCCGGATGGCCCAACAGGTGGTTCACCATTGTGGGCACGTTCGCGAGGATGGTCGGCTTGAATGCCTCGATTTTTGCGAACAGAGTTTCCGCCGTGCACCGCTCCGGGAAGAGGACTGCGGTCGCCCCGACGCTGAACGGGAAGAACAGATTGATGCCCATCGCGTACCCGAAGAAGAGCTTGGGGACGGAGAGGGTGACGTCGTCCGGTGTGATGCCCAAGACGCCATGGCCGTAGAGCTCGGTCGTGTTTACGAAGGAGCGATGACTTTGAACGGCGGCCTTGGGGTGGCCTGTGGTGCCGCCGCTGAAGATCCAGATTGCGGCATCGTCTTCGTGGGACGGGAACGTGGGATGTGCATCGCTGTGTGCAGTCAGGGTCGCCGTGAAGTCTGGCGTGCCCACCCGGATGAAATCTGGTCGGTGGTCTGCCTCTGCGAGCACGGCTTGGAATGTGTCTGCGACTTCATCGTGCACGAGCGCCACCCGCGCCCGGATGTACTCATAGAAATACCTGATTTGGTTCGGCTTGAGTTGCGGGTTGATCATCACAACGACACCGCCAGCTCGGATGATCCCGAAGAGGGCCGCGACGAAGTCGAGCCCGTCCGGCATGGCGATCAACACTCGTTCTTCCGGCCGGAGTCCGGCTTCCACGAGCAGGTTGGCGTACTGGCCTGCGCGGGCATCGACTTCGCCGTACGTCAGAGCGCCATCTGCTGTGAGCAGCGCTGTTCTGTCAGCGAGACCTTCGGCAATACGGCTGCCGAGGAAGTGCTCGTAAAGGTTCAGGCGATCAGACACGGATTCCGGGGATAGCGAGTGGGAAGTGGTGCATGACGATACGCGCCCGCTAGAATATGGGTCAATCGAAGCCTCCTCCGATCGCTTTAATCCTGTAGCAATCGACGCCATGCCTGTGCATCGCCTAGCCGAAATGACGTGGGAAGACGTCCGTGACGCGGATCGTGCGCGTGCGGTTGCGATCTTGCCGGTCGGGGCGGTCGAAGCGCACGGGCCGCACCTGCCGTTGGGCACGGACGTGATCATCGCGGAAGCGATGGCGAGGCGGGGTGGTGAGAAGCTGTCCGATGCAGGATTTACCGCACTGGTCATGCCCCCACTGTGGTACACAGCCGCGGGCTTCGCTCGGAATTTTCCAGGGACGATCGGCGTGGACGGAGACACCGTGCGCCGCCTGATCCGTGAAATCGCAACGGCTTTGGCCGAACACGGCATTAAGACGTTGGCGATCGCCAATGCCCATTTGGACCCAGAAAATCTGGCCGCGCTTCGAGCTGCGTCAGGGGAGGCGCACGAGGGTGTGAACGTCGTGTTCGTCGACCTGACCCGACGCGCTGTGGCCGAACAACTCACGGATGAGTTCCGGACGGGCGCTTGTCACGCAGGGCGCTTTGAAGGAAGCGTCGTGATGGCCGAGGCCCCAGATCTGGTGAAGACTGCTGTAGCCGCCGAACTGGAGCCGAATCCCTCGTCGTTGTCCGACGCGATTCGTGACGGAGCCCGGACGTTTGCCGACGCTGGTGGGCCACGTGCCTACTTCGGATGGCCTGCCGACGCCACGACCGAGGAAGGTCGAGAGACCATCGAGGTCCTGGCTGGACTGTTGGCCGATGCAGTCATCGCCAGCGTGGAGACCTCGGCATGAGTTTATCCGGACGGACTGCGGTCATCACCGGCGGGGGACGGGGGATTGGGGCCGCCGCGGCGTTGGAGCTTGCACGTGCAGGGGTGTCGGTCGCCCTCGCCGCTCGGAACGAAGACCAAGTCGTGGAAACCGCCGCTGGGCTGCGTAAGGCCGGCTATACCGCGTTCGCCTTTCGCTGCGATGTAACCGATCCCAGGCAGGTTCGTGACCTCGCCATGTCCGCGCGTGAGACCATGGGTAGGGTCGACATTCTGGTGAACAACGCTGGGACTGCGACGTCGAATTCCCTCGCCAAGATCAAGTTGACCGAGTGGGAGCACATCATGGCGGTGAACGCCACGGGGACCTTCCTGTGCACTCAATCGATGATGCCTGAGATGGCGGAGCAGAGATGGGGCCGGGTGGTCAATGTCGCTTCGGTCGCTGGACTCAAGGGCGCAAAGTACGTCTCGGCTTATACGGCGGCCAAACACGCCGTCGTCGGCTTCACGCGATCGATCGCTGCTGAAGCGGAGGGGACTGGTGTCACCGTGAACGCAGTGTGCCCAGGGTATGTGGACACACCGCTCACAGACGAGACCATCGCCCGAATCATGGCGCGGACCGGGAAGTCGCGAGACGATGCCCTGATCGCGATTCTCGAGCAGTCGGGCCAGCCCCGCTTGATCCGGGCCGAGGAGGTTGCCGGCGCGATCCTAAAGCTCTGCGAAGACTCAGCCAGCGACACCAACGGCGAAGTCGTCATTCTCGATGGAAAGGACACCCCGTGACGTACGCGCACATCAATCCGGAAGAGCTTGGAGCCCCCAAGGGGTGGACCAACGGCATGTTGGGCCCGAAGAACGGGCGGATCTTGTTCGTGGCGGGACAGGACGCGGCCGAGCCCAACGGAGAAGTCACCACAGACGACTTCGTGGAGCAGTTTGACATCGTCTTGGCCAAGATGCTGACCGTGGTCCGAGAGGCTGGCGGAGGACCCGAAGACATCGGGCGTATGACCATCTTCGTGTCCGACCTGAATGCGTACCTTGAGGCGCGCGGCGACATTGGACCTGCCTACCGAGCTCACATGGGCAAACACTATCCAGCGATGGCATTGGTGGAAGTCAAACGGCTACTCGATCCGAGAGCCCAAGTGGAAATCGAAGGGACCGCAGTGATCCCCGACCTAAGCGTCTAGGAAATCATGTTCGAGCCGAAGTCATTCTTGTATTCACTGGATGCCGACACCGGCGTCGCGACGATCACGCTCAACCGCCCGGACCGGCTCAACGCGTTGACCTTCGAGGTCTACGACGAGCTGCGCCGAGCCTTCTACGTGCTGCACGATGAGAAGGATGTGCAGGTGGTCGTCATCACCGGCTCGGGTCGGGCGTTTTGTTCGGGTGGAGACGTCGAAGACATCATCGGTGCGTTGTTCGAGCGGGACTTCCGTGGCCTGCTCGAGTTCACACGCATGACGTGTGACCTGGTGCTGTCGATTCGCCGATGCCGCAAACCAGTGATTGGTGCGCTGAACGGAACTGTGGCCGGCGCGGGTGCGGTCATCGCGACCGCGTGTGACATGCGTGTTGCGGCCGAGTCGGCGAAAATCGCCTATTTGTTCACGCGCGTTGGTCTCTCCGGTGCGGACATGGGTTCGGCGTGGATGCTTCCAAAGATCGTGGGCATGGCTAAGGCGAGTGAGTTGCTGATGACCGGCGACTTCATTGGCGCTGACGAAGCGCATCGGATTGGCCTCTACAATCGTGTCGTTCCAGATGGCGAAGCACTAAGTGCAGCGACCAAGCTCGCCGAGAAGCTGGCGCGAGGGCCGTCCTTCGCGATCGAGATCACGAAAGACTCACTCAACCGCGAAGCCAGCATGGATTTGGAAGGCGCGCTCGAAGCCGAAGCGCAGATCCAAGCTTCGTTGATGCTGCACCCCGACTTCCGTGAGGCGTACGAAGCCTTCGTCGAGAAGCGCGACCCCAATTTCCTCTAGAAGGCGTTTTCGCACATATGCTCGATCTTCGTCCCGTCCGAGCTTTCTTAGATTCTGAGCACGAGGCATGGGCCTGCACAGCGGCTAAGTTCGCTTCCGCTGAACTCGCCCGAAGGCCGGAGCCCGTAGATGACGACGCGGGACGCATTGAAGCCCGAGACGTGCTCTCGGCCATGGGCGCGGCCGGCCTGCTCGACCCGATCGGGACGCTTGACCTACGCGCGTGCTGCCTAGCTCGGGAGGCTATTGCCGCCGCATCGCCGCTGGCGGACGCGGTATGGGCGCTGCAAGGACTCGGCATCACGCCGCTTCTGCTCGCCGGCAGTGATCGACTCAGAGAGCAGTGGGCACCCGGTGCGCTCGCGGGCGAGATCATGTCCGCCTTCGCGATGACCGAGCCTGATGCTGGATCCGACGTCGCGTCCATGAAGACGCGGGCGGTGCGGGACGGCGACGATTACGTCCTCGACGGTCACAAGTGGCTCATCAGCAACGCGGGCATCGCCGACTACTACGTGGTCTTTGCTTCGACCGACCCAGAAGCAGGGAGCCGGGGCATCTCGGCGTTCCTGGTTCCGGCCGAGACCGAGGGCCTGACGTTTGCCGGAGCCCAGGTGATGAGTGCGCCGCACCCGCTCGGCGAACTGCAACTGACGGGGTGCAGAGTTTCCGCGACGAACCGAATCGGGGAAGAGGGTCGGGGGTTCATGCTGGGAATGGCCACGCTGGATCAGCTTCGCCCGACTGTGGGGGCCGCAGCGTGTGGGATGGCACAGCGCGCGATCGACGAGGCGCTAGCCCACGCCATGGGTCGTGAACAATTCGGAAAACCGTTGTCCGACTTTCAGATCATTCAGGACAAGCTCGGCCGGATGGCCATTGATCTGACTGCCTCGCGCATGCTGGTTTACCGCGCGGCGTACGAGAAGGACCAAGGCGCGGACCGGATCACCGTCGAGGCTGCCATGGCGAAGGCTTTTTCCACTGAGGCCGCACAGCGCATCATCGACGACGCCGTGCAGATTTTGGGTGGGCGAGGTGTTCTAGCGGAGCACCCGGTGGATCGGCTGTACCGTTCGGTGCGTGCGCTGCGGATCTATGAAGGGACCACTGAGATCCAGCACCTGATCATTGCCGGCGCGATGGTCGCGGAAGCCAAAGCTGCCAATGGCTGACCCGATGAAGATTGCCGTCGTAGGGGGCGGCCCGTCGGGCCTCTACTTCGCGATCCTCATGAAACGCGCGGACGCTGCGAATGAAGTGGTGGTGTTCGAGCAGAACAAGCCGGACGACACGTTCGGGTTCGGCGTGGTGTTCAGCGATGCGACGATTGCGGAGGTCGAGAGCGCGGACGAAGCGACGTACCGGGCTATCACCGACCACTTTGTGCATTGGGACGACATCGACGTGCACTACGGTGGGGAGGTCGTCCGCAGCACAGGGCATGGTTTCAGCGGTATGAGTCGGCAGACGCTGCTCACGGTGCTGCAGGGTGTGGCCGCGGAGATGGGGGTCGATGTCCGTTACGAGACTCGTGTTGATGACCTCGAACAGTTCGGCGCGTACGATCTCGTCGTGGGCTCCGATGGGGTGAATTCTCGGGTCCGCGAACTGCTCGGGAATCGAGTGCAGCCCACCTTCGATTGCCGCCCGAATCGCTTCGTGTGGCTCGGGACGACCAAGCCGTTCCCGGCGTTCACGTTCTACTTCCGTGAAAATGAGCATGGCCTTTGGCGTGTGCATGCGTACCAGTACGAACCCGGCCATTCGACGTTCATCGTTGAGTGCACGGAGGGCGCCTGGAAGGCGGCTGGTATGGACACGGCTACCGAGGAGGAAACGCTCGCGTACTGTGAGGTGCTCTTCGCGGAAGAGTTAGAGGGTCACGCGCTCACCGTGAACAAGAGTGTGTGGCGTAGTTTTCCGACCATCCGATGTGGTGCCTGGTCTGCGGACAACGTCGTGCTCATGGGTGACTCGGTTCACACCGCACACTTTTCTGTGGGCTCCGGGACGCGCATGGGAATGCTGGACGCGATTTCGCTGCGGGCCGCGTTGATATCTGGATGGGCGGAGGTAGAGCCCTTGGGAGGGTCGACCAATGGGTCGGGCCCCTCCATGGCGGATCGGGTCAGACGCGGTTTGATGGCTTACGAGGCCGAGCGACGCCCTCAAGTTGAGTCTCTGCAACGCGCCGCCCAGGCGAGCCTCGAGTGGTTCGAAGATGCCGAGCGGTACATGGATCTCGATCCGGTGCAGCTCACTTTCACGCTTCTGACGCGCAGTCTGCGCATCACGCATGAAGATCTACGTGTCCGCGATCCGGCTTTTCTGGCTCGAGTGGATACGTGGATTGCCGAGGAGGCTGAGCGGCAGACTGGCACACGTGTGCCAGTCGACCCGCCACCACCGCCCATGTTCACGCCGTTCAAGATCCGGGATTTGGTGATTCCGAATCGGGTCGTGGTGTCTCCCATGTGTCAGTACTACGCCGAGGATGGAACGGTGGGTGATTGGCACATGCAACACCTCGGGAGCCGCGCGGTGGGTGGTGCTGGATTGGTCTATGCCGAGATGACGGACATCTCCGCGGATGCGCGGATCTCAACCGGATGTGCGGGCGTGTATAAACCCGAGCATGTTGATGCTTGGCGGAGGATCGTGGACTTCGTGCACGGACATTCCGCAGCCAAGATGGCGATCCAATTGGGTCACGCGGGACGGAAGGGTGCGACCAAGGTCATGTGGGCCGGCGACTCGGAACCGGTGCAGAAGGACGGTTGGGACCTCATGTCCGCATCTCCGATCCCGTACTTCCCGGATCGGAGTCAGACCCCGCGTGAGATGACGCGCCGAGATATGGACCAGGTGGTTGCTGAGTACGTGCGTGCCACCGGGTACTCCGATGCGGCGGGCTTCGATCTCCTCGAGATCCATATGGCGCACGGGTACCTGCTCGCGAGCTTCATCTCTCCACTCACCAACGAGCGCACGGATGAATACGGGGGCTCACTCGAGAACCGCATGCGCTTCCCGTTGGAAGTCTTCGACGCGTGCCGCGGCGTGTGGCCCGAGCACAAACCCATGAGTGTGCGTGTGAGCGCCGTGGACTGGGTGCCCGGGGGAATGGGGCCGGAGGACGCGGTTCATGTGGCCCGGCTCCTGCGCGAGCACGAGTGCGACATCGTAGACGTCTCCGCGGGGCAGACCGTGCCGTATCAGAAGCCGGTTTACGGGAGGCTCTTTCAGACTCCGTTCGCGGACAGAATTCGGCACGAGGTCGGCATCTCGACGATGGCGGTGGGGAACGTGTCGTCGTGGATGGACGTGAATACCATCATCTCCGCAGGCCGGGCCGACCTGTGCCTGCTCGCCCGAGCTCACCTGTTCGATCCGTACTGGACGCGCCATGCGGCGCACATGCTGGGCTACGAGATGGAGTGGCCTGACCCGTACAAGTCGGTCAGTCGGTACACGCCGCGCTTCGAGTTCCACTTCGGGGGCGAGTAGGCCCTAGGCCCTGCCGGTCATCAGCAGGAAGAAGTACATCAGATAGATGCCGAGCATGGCTCCGCCCAGCCTTTGGCCGATCGACATCTTCCGCATGGTGACGACGGTCGACATTCCGCTCCGGCGAGCATGAGCGGAATGTCCACCGCCATGACGTGGGCTGGGACCGTGAGTCCTCGGAGGCTGGCGAGCGACGACGCACCCATGATACCCAGGCTGTTGAGGACGTTGCTCCCGATCACGTTCCCGACTACGACGTCCGCCTGGCGCTTCGCGGCGGCCACTAAGATCGTTAAGAGTTCGGGTGCCGAGGTGCTCATCGCGATGACGGTCAGGCCGATCACTGGGTTCGAGATGCCGAACCGTTCACCGGTCCCGATGGCCCTGGCGCGCCATACATCACGCGCAGGGCGGTACGTCAGCAGGCCCAGCGAAAACATGCTGACCCGCGACACCGCACGAGCGCGAATACGAGCTTGGTCCGAAGGTCCATACCTTCAAATACCGGGCGAAGGGGAGAGAGAAGCCACAGACTAGACACCTTAGGGGGGCTGTTTTTGTGCCCGTCCCGTGGCGAGCGTGTCCTCTTTTCGCCATTTTTGGGCATCGGAAAACGCACTCCAAACCAGCATGTCGATGTCTGAAGCGGTCACATACGGTAAGTATCTGAAGATCGACGAGCTGCTGAACCTCCAGCAGCCGCGTGACGAAGTGGAGCACGACGAGATGCTCTTCATCGTCATTCATCAGGTCTATGAGCTCTGGTTCAAGGTGATCCTTCATGAGCTCGACTATTGCTGCCGGCTTCTTTCAGAAGGTGATGCCGCGAGGGCGCTGCACACGCTCAAGCGGGTGCTGACCATTCTGAAAGTCTTGGTCGCGCAGTTGGACATTCTCGAGACGATGACGCCGACGGAGTTTCGGACGTTCCGGGAGCGCCTCGAGAGCGCGAGCGGCTTTCAGTCGGATCAGTTCCGGGCCTTCGAATTCGCTCTGGGCAGGAAGACACGGGCATCTCTGGACCGCTTCGCCGAGGGAACGCGCGCCCGCGCCGGTCTCGATAAACGGTGGAAAGCGCCGACGATCTGGGACTATGTGATCCGGTACCTCGCAGGGGTGGGGTACGACATACCAGCCGACCAGCTCGAGCGTGACGTGACGGCCCCGATCGAGGCGTCCGAGGCGGTGCAGGCTGTTCTGGTGAAGATTTATCGAGAGGATCCCGCCAACGCCGACCTGTGCGAGCGCCTTGTAGACCTGGATGAGGGCGTGCAGGAGTGGCGCTACCGCCACGTAAAAATGGTCGAGCGCACGATTGGGATGAAGCATGGGACGGGCGGATCTGCAGGGTCCAAGTACCTGCGCACTACGCTCAACAGCCCGGCGTTCCCGGACCTCTGGGAGATCCGGTCCCAGTTGTGATCTCTCTTGGCGAGCTCCATTCATCTCCCAATGCCCTGGCGCCCTATTACTCGGCGTTCCGGGTCTCGGAGCGACTGCTTCTCACGGGGCATTCACACCAAGCGTGGCCGGACGCCGGATTCGAAGGCCAAAAGCAGGCGTGGTCGGATGCTGCTGAGTTCGTGGATCAGAAGTGGGACGCGGCGACCGCGAAGTGGGCGCGTGTTGGTGAAGGGTACCGTGAGCGGTTAGGAGGTTGCTCCGGAGACATTACCCTGGACTCGAACACCCATGCATTGCTGCTGCGGTTCCTGTCTGCGCTGCCGCTCCGGGAGCGACCGCGTATTGTCACGACAGACGGCGAATTCCACACGATCCGCAGGCAGGTCGATCGCTTGGCTGAGGAAGGCATTGAGGTTGTGAAGGTGGCGGCGGATCCGCTGGACACGCTGTCCGAACGACTGGCGGACCAGGTGGACGACCGCACCTCGTGTGTACTCGTCTCGTCCGTGTTGTTCGGCACCGGTCTCATTGTGCCTGAGCTCCAGCAGATAGCGGCTGCATGCACGAAGCACGGTGCCGAGATGATGGTGGATGCCTACCACTCCCTGGGTGTCGTCCCGTTTTCGTTGGACGGAATGGAGCAGGCGTTTGTTCTGGGCGGGGGCTACAAGTACATGCAGCTCGGTGAAGGGAACTGCTTTATGCGGGTGCCCGAAGGCTGTGAGATGCGCCCTGTGATCACTGGCTGGTTCAGTGAGTTTGCCGAGTTGGCGGACGCGAAGACCGAGGGCGAAGTCCGCTACGGAAAGGGCTTCATGCGTTTTTCTGGGTCCACGTTCGACCCGACGTCTCAGTATCGCGGAGCCGCAGTGCTCGATTTCTTTGCGGAGCAGGGGCTCTCGACAGAACTCCTACGCTCGGTCAGCCAGCATCAGGTGGGGCTGCTCGTTGAGACATTGGAAAGCCTAGATCTGGACCCGGCGATGGTGTCGATCGATGCCGGGGTGCCGCTCGAGAGCCGAGCAGGTTTCCTGACCGTGCGGGCTCCGGATGCTGAGGCTCTGAGCGTTGCGCTCCGCGAACACGGCGTGAGCACGGACGCGAGGGGAGACCGGCTGCGCTTTGGTCCTGCCCCTTACTTGAGCGACGCGCAGGTGGTCCAGGCGATGGAGACGTTGCGTGAGGTCGTGCCCCGTTAGGGACCGGCCGTAGCGTTTCCGGGCCGTCAGTCCGTGGGCGCTTCTAGCTCCGCGGCGTCCCCGACCGAAATGGAACCGCTCTGAATCACCGCGCCGTGCGCGCCACCGGCCCACTTCAGGTCGAGCGTACCACGGAGTCCTGGGCACTGCTCGTCCATGAGTTCGCAGGGTCGCGTTTCTCCGCGTAGACGGATCTTCACTCTGCCCACGGTTAGCACATGGCCGCGTGTGTTCTCGAGGCGGATGCCGCTGACCATGATGTTCGCCCGGCGCATGGCCGGGTCGGAGTCGGGTAGGCTGTCTTTGATCCGATCAAAGACTTCTTTCTCGATGACCGAGACCTGGCGCGTCGCGCCGAAGTTGGCGTCGCCTTCGATGCCTTTGCCTTCCAGGGCATCGACGCTTTGTGCCGCGTCCATCACTCCGCCCTTGGACCGCTTCGTCCAGATTGCTTCGACTCGTCCGCTCATTGCCACTCCTTAGGTCTCGCTTCCTCGTGCGCCTTCAGCCCGGCCGACGCTCCGACGGATAGTCTCTAATGCTCTCCCACTCCGACGCGTCCGATCTCGCCACTACGGCGATCACGGGCTCTGTGTCGCTGAGGTTGAGTACCTCATGCGGCACTCCAGGTTCGATGAAGATGAAGTCTCCGGCCGAATTTTCCATGGATTGCTCGAGATTCTCGCCGTACTCGTGGCGCACGTTGCCTTGAAGAATGAAGAGCATCACCTCGAAGTCCACGTGGATGTGCGCGTAGGCGCACGCCCCCGGCGGCACGGTGGCGACGTTCATCGAGAGCTTCTTGGCTCCCACGTTTTTCGCCGAGACGCCCGTCTTGTACCGAATCCCGTTCCATCCACGGTGGGTGTCTGGGTTACGAACGCAGAGAATGCCGTCGCCGTCTTCCACGGTATGGGTCAGGTCTTCGGTGCTCATCGGATCATCGCCTCGAGTTCTTCGGGTGTGCGGGGGAGTGCGGAAGTGAGCACTTCGGCTCCGTCCTCCGTGACAAGGATCACGTCTTCTACGAAGACCGCGATGTCGATGTCGTGGTTGTAATACCAGGGCTCAACGGTGAAGACCATACCCGCCTCAAGCGGGATGTCCATCAGGGCCGGGTCCCCGGAGGACATCCCGATGTGATGCCCGAAGAAAGACGGGGTCTGCATGTACTGCTCTTCGTGGTCCGGGATGTTCTCGTACGCGATGGCGGTGAGCTCAGCCAACGTCACGCCTGGCCGAACGGCCGCGATGATGGCATCTGCCGCGTTCGTGCTCACCAACATCTTCTCGCGCTGGATGTCAGTAAACGTGCCCCCGACCGGGAAGGTCCGACCCACGTCGCTGATGTACCCGTCGACTTCGCAGCCCACGTCGAGAATCACTAACTCGTCACTCTCCATAGGCCGGTTCCTGCGGTCGTAGTGAGCAGCGAGCACGCGCCATGGCCACAGGCTGTTCGGGCCGGACTTGATGATGGGGGTGAACGGAATCGCGGCGGAGCCGAACGCACGGCACGCCTCTTCGAACGCGCCTTGGATGGTCCGTTCGTCTACACCCGCTCTCACACGATCCGCGCCCGCCCGGATACCAGCCATCGTGGCGTCCGCTGCGATCTGCATGTGCTGGGTCTCCGCCGGACTCTTGATCATCCGCACCCGTGCCATCGACTCGAATGCGTTGATGAAGTCGGCGCCGGGATAGTCGGCGCGCAGCCGGAAGATCATTGATGCGATCGGGTCCATCACGCCCAGAAGAGGTGGTTCCGGGGCGGGGACCTCGCCCACCCGACCCGAGTTCACCCGCAGGGGTGTGCCCGCGGCGATCCGTTCACGGAGGAACGCATCGAACTCCGAGATGTCCCGATACGTTCCTATGCCAGCAATGCCGCGTAGCTCGTAGTCGTTAAGCAGGGGACGCCCAGGGAAGTCGTTTCGCCGGCCAGGGTTCTCGAAGCGGGCGTCTCGCGCCGGCATGAAGAGGGTGGCTGAGCCACCGGGCGGATTCGAGTCCAGCACCAACATGGAGCCCGGCACTTCCAGTCCCGTCAGATACCAGAAATCGTCCAGCTGCCGGAAGGTGCCGCCGTGGGGCGCTCCGTCCCCACCGGGGATCAGGAGAATCCCGCCGCCCGACTCTCTGATGTGATCCGTGAGCCGGTCCCGGCGGAACTCGTACTCCTGTGGCCTGAAGTCGAGACGGGCCCAGTCCGTGTACTTCTGCTCCGGGGTCTGCGCTTGCAGCGGCCGTACGGCGAGCAGCGTCGTGAGCACGGCAGCAGCAGCGAGAATGCGTGTGGCGGGGACGATGGTGTGCATGAGCGAAAATGCGGGCGGGGGGATCGAGTGACTGCTAGGTTGCAGATCTGTAGGAAGACTCGCCACCCCGGAGCCTCAACTGGCCCTCCGTCTGCAAATCGACCTCGTCTACGATCCGGGCTGTCCCAACGTCGACCTCGCGCGTGAAGTACTCGCCGCTGCGTGTCGCGAGAGTGAGATCCCGGCCGTGTGGACCGAGTGGAACAGCGAGGACGCCGAGTGCCCGCCCCGTGTTCTGGGGTTGGGGTCACCGAGCATTTTGGTGAACGGGGAAGACGTAGCCCCCGGCCCCCATCAATGGACTCCGCGGGATCCAGCGCAGGGACCGCGATGCCGTGTCTACCGGAACGGCGACGCGTTGGTGGGGGCGCCTCCGATTGAGCGCGTGACCGCCGCCATCACTCAGGCGATGGGGCCAGAGGTCGTCTAACTCTTAGTGGTCGTCGTGGTTCAGTTCGTACTGCTGTTGCGTGTAGGTATTTTCAGCAGCCTGTGACGCGTCGCGCTTCTTGGCTGCTTTCATGCTGCGCGCCTTTGTGCCTGCGGAGTGGACCTGGGGCATGGAGAGCTGTTTCTCCAAGTTGGCCCCCTCGCAGGAGGGACATGCGGGGACGTCTTTCTCTTTTCGCACCCACGCTTCGAACACTTCTTGGCAGTCGCTGCAGATGTAGTCGTAGATCGGCATGTTCTCGGTCCCGGGCGGGTCAGCCCTCACCCTCAATCGATTCAAGCACCAGACGAATGAATTCGTCGACATGTTCCGCGCCGTCAACCCAGCGGGTCACCGTCACCAGATCGTTGTCACGATCTATATAGATGATGTTCGTGGAGCCCGCACCGTTGGCGTAGAAGACAGAACCCGGCGCGGAGGGGAGCTGGGCCTGGTCCGTGTTCAGCCACCACATGTACCCGTAGTTGGATTGGATGTCCGCGGGCCGCGTGGCCATGTCGAACCATTCGCTGGATACCAGCTGTTCGCCGCCCCACCGGCCGCCACGAAGTGCCAGCAGTCCGAAGCGCGCGTGGTCTCGAGTGTCGATGATGAAACCGCCGCCCCAGTGACCGCCGCCGCTCACGGACTGCATTCGCTGCCCGTCGATCTCTGTCCAAGACGTCTCGTATCCGTGCCAGCGCCAGTCATCCGATGCGCCGATACGATCCATGATGCGCTCCTCCAGCACCTCGGGGAGCGGACGCGCGAAGAGATGCAGCAGTGAATACGCCATCAGGTTCACGCGCACGTCGTTGTATTCCCAGAACGTGCCCGGCGTCTGGAGCTCTCGGTCGATGCCCATGCGCCGGTCCGCTTGGTCCGGCTTGTCCCACAACGTGCCTTCCCACTCGCTGGTCTGCTGCAGCAGATGGTGCCATGTGATCTGGGCGTTGTGCGTGCCCGAGTAGGTCCCGTCCGTCACGTAGTCACCAATGTTGTCGTCCACATTGCGGATCAGGCCGTCATCGAAGGCGAGACCGGCCACCGTGGACAGGTAGGACTTGGTTACGGAGAAGGTCATGTCCTCACGGTCCGTGTCGCCAAACTCGGCGACGATGTAGCCGCCTTTCAGGACGATACCGTTCACGCCGCCCCGTTCCGCGGTCGGGCCGACGATGTCCTGGTATGGCTGGCCTGCAAAGCGGTCACGCAGGTAGACGCCAGGGTCGTTTGGGATCTGCGTGGTCTCGTGGGCGAGGGCGTAGTCGACGGCCTCTTGGAGCTTCGCGGCGCTCATGCCCGCCTCTCCCGGCGTTCGAACTGCCCAGGAAGTCGCCGTTGGGACGTAGGGCTTCGTGGCGTCCAGTGCTGGGGCGATACAGGCGCCGAGCACGAGGGCACTGCCAAGCACGAAGTTCCGACGCATCACTCGTTCATTCCCGCCTGCTCGCGCACATACAGGGCCGCTTCTTCATGTGTCCCGAACCAGACGCCGCCCTTGGCTTTCATGTGCTCGATGAGTCCCTCGAGCGCCACGATGCGCGACCGGTGTCCGCTTATGTGCGGATGCATGGTGAGGAGGAACATCGTGCCTTCTTCCCAGGCCTTGTCGAATTCATCGATCCAGACCTGCATCACGTCGCGGGGCGACGCATAGCTGTCACCGCGTGGGTTGAAGAGCGGCGCGTCATCGAGGATCCACTCCACGGGCAGCTCGACCATACCGGTCGGTACGCCGTCCGCGACGAGTTCGTACGGACGGTCGTCTGCCATGAGTGACGATTCGTACAGAAGGCCCAGCCGTCTCACGATGTCGAGCGTGTTCGGAGAGAAATTCCAGGACGGGGCGCGGTACCCCACCGGCCGGCGGCCCGTGATCTCCTCGATGCTCTCTATGGCCTGAACGAGCAAACGTTCTTCTGTCGGGGCGTCGAGTTCGGAGTTGCGTTCGTGGATCCATCCATGGACCGCGATCTCGTGCATACCTGACGCGTTGATCACCTCGGCCTGTTCCGGCGCGAGCTTCAGGCTCCATGCAGGGAAGAAGAACGAGGCCGGGACCCCCTCGGCATCCAACAGTTTCACCACTCGAGGAAGCGCCACTCGGGACCCGTACTGGCCTTGGGACAGCGGGCCGACACTCACCACTCCGTCGCGTAGGCCCTGAACCGTCTCGTTGTCGACGTCGAACGAGAGGAGAACCGCCACGCGCGCGCCGCCAGGCCACTCGTCAGGGTTCAGGTCACGGCCGGCTCGGACTTGGTTCACCGCACTGCGGACCGTCTCCTCAGACCAGTCCCATGGAGTCGGATCCGGGCCGTCTGCGGTGGAGGCACTGTCGGTGGCGGGTTGGCAGCCGGCGACGAGGATGGCTGTAGAAAGAAGGAGGGTCATACGATGCATAAGAAGCTCCGGGTTAGGATGGTCCCAGCCTACGGTGAGGGCGGGGTCCCGGCCAGCATCAGTGGCTAGCGGCGCTTGGTCCAGAGCATCAGTACGCCCGCTTCGCCACGCGTCCCGTACATGACGGCGCCTTCCGTGGGGAGGAGCAGCGCCATGGCATCGACTGTATTCGGATCGATGTGAAGAGCCTCGATGTTGTTCCAGGCCAGACCGTCGACGACCACAAGCGCGCATCGTTTCGCGCCGCCGAACGTGTTGGCGCGGCTCATGCTGATGCACAGCCCGATCGGGTCGCTGCCCGTGGTCGTGGCCTCAGGGCGGATCACGCGTACGCCCCCGAGTCCCTGCCATTCCAGAACACTGCCCACGTCGCGTTTCACCTGGACGGCTTCGATGTCCGCGCGGTCTATCCAACGATTGCCAAGGTCTCGGATGGGGAGTCCGGCAATCTCGAGCTGGGCCGCCGCTTCCACCGATGGATTGACCGCCACGTTGAGCCCTTCGAGGCCGATCGGGGCGGGCTGAAGGAGCATGTCCAGTTCGGCAGTGCCGTCAGCTTCGAGTGCCAAGAGCGGCGACTGGCCGGCGTGGTACCCGATGCGTGATGCCCGGAGTTGATACTCCCCGGCTTCGGGAGGAGAGATCGTGAAGCGACCCGCGATGTCGGACAGGGCCTGGGCGTGTTGCTCGCCGTCTTTGTCGACCAGGGTCACGATCGCCCCCCCGATGGGGCTCCCACGCTGCTCGTCTACGATCCAGCCCGAGATGGTTTGGGCACGGATTGGCCCCGCAGCCGCAAGAAAAGCTGCGGCCAATACGAGACCACGCCATATCAGGCTCACGGGTTGGGCACGTCCATTGTACCTGCGCTCACGAAGACCGCGCTGCCGCCCACGCGTACCGCCGTAGTCTCTCCGCCGGCTCGGTCCGCTTCTACATACAAAAGTGAGGGTCGACCCATTTCGATCCCCTGCTCGACAGTCCAGGAGAGCGAGCCTTCGTCGCGTCCGTCTGCCGCTGACAGGTAGCCGCCAAGCGCTGCTGCCGCCGAGCCTGTTGCCGGGTCTTCTGGGACCCCCGAGCCTGGTGCGTACATGCGCACGTGCACATCGACTGCGTCTCCTTCGCCGGACATGCACAGCACGTAGACATGATCCGCCCAACCTGTCGCGACGCCCATACTCTTCCACAGGGTCATGTCGAGCGCGGACTTCCGAACCGCGTCGATGCTCTTCACCGGGATGCAGTAGTAGGGCAGCCCACACGACACCATTTCTGGGGAGAGCCCATTCGGACCGCCGCGGCCGCAGGACGGCTCCACGTCGCATACGTCTTCCGCCGAGAGGCCGACCATAGCCGCGAGGTCAGCCGCTGAATGAGGAGCCGGTCGGTGCTCCGGAAGCAGCGCCGTCGTGAAGCGAGCGAAGACGGGGGTCCCGTTCTCGTAGCGGACCACGACGGGCACCGGTCCCACGTTCTCTTCGAGAACGACCGTGACCTCTCCGTTCCCCTCCAGCGGCCCCGCATGACCGAGCGCCGCCAGAAAAATTGCCGAGCCGACTGTGGGGTGCCCCGCAAAAGGCACCTCCCGTCCCGGCGTGAAGATGCGAACCCGGGCCGTGCCCTCGGGTGTTTCTGGGGGGCCCAGGAACACTGTCTCCGACAGGTGCATTTCTAAGGCGATGCGCTGCATCAGCTCCGTCGGGAGATGTGTCGCGTCGGTGAAGAGGCCTAGTGGGTTTCCACCGAAGATTTCTTCAGTGAATACGTCGAGGGTTTGGAACGGGAGATTCATGGAAGTGCAGAGGAGAGGGTACGCGTACCGGCTGGTCGTGACCTACCTTGGCTGCAGGAGACATCAGCGGCAATGGAGAGGGAATGCGCACGATTGGGGTGATTTCAGACACGCACGGCCAACTCAGGCCGGAGGCGCTGCAGGCGCTTGAGGGCAGTGACCTCATTTTGCACGCCGGAGATGTGGGAGGCTCCGACATCCTCGATGCCCTGAACCAGATCGCGCCCACCTATGCCGTGTTTGGCAACACTGACTATGGAACTCTTCGGGCTGCGCTCCCTCACTCGCAGGTCGTCGACCTCATGGCTGTGGATCCTGCCGGTGCGGACCAGCCGAATACGGACACCAACCCCGTACTCGCCTATGTACTTCACATAAATGAAGAGCTCGACCTGGACCCCCAGGCTGCCGGCATGAAGATGGTCGTCTTCGGCCACACACATGAGCCGTTCATTCGCGAGCGAGACGGTGTGCTGTGGATGAATCCCGGAAGCGCTGGGCCGAGGCGGTTCAGCCTGCCGGTGACGGTGGGGCGGGTCAGGATATCGCACTCGGACGGTGAAGCGTCGCTCGAGGCGGAGATTCTGGATTTGGGGTTGGACTCGGGCGGGGACTGAGCGGCACAGTAAAGACGACGGCCCATCCGTCCATGCCGTCGCCCACTGTTTGTGGGGATGGTCGATGGATGAAACGACGAATCGAAGCCGATCTAGGGCTCGAGCTCAACCGGCCGGTGTCCGGACATGCTGTACTCGCGCCGCAAGCGCGGCAGTGGCTCTTCGAACAAATGAGCCGAGGCATCTGGACGAGGCAGCTAAGTCGGAGAACCGAGAAGACCTATCTGGCCTGGATTCGCCGGTATCTGACGTGCCACGGCGGTCGTGACCCGGAGGGGCCGGGCCGTTGGAGGTCGAAGCGTTCGCTGAGCCTCTCGGGATCAGTTGAAGCTGAGGGCGAGTTCACAGAACCAAGCCCTCTCGGCGGTGATGGCTATAGCGCGGCTGCGATGGCCGGGTACCCGAGCATCACCGTCCCCATGGGCTTTGTCTCAGGGCTTCCGGTAGGGCTCCGCTTCTCCGCTTCTCCGGTGCTGCGTGGGCTGAGCGCCGACACTGCTTCGGCTGGCCTACGCCTATGAGCAGTCTGCAAAACACAGGAAACCGCCCACCTTTGCCGAGACATTCGTCTCGCTTTCCAGCGCCCGTCCTCACAAGCGTCCTGACGCGGGTCGGCTCGGTCGCCAGTCCGGTGCGTCCTGGGGTTGTTTGCCGACGATCCGTGCTCCAGAATCGTGACGCACTAGGCAGCGCACTGACCGTGCGAACATCGCCCCTTGTGGGCGGTATCGTGCCTCGCCGGCACCAGGCCTGGAGACCGAACGTCACGCTGGATAGAACGAGGAGCAAAGTGCCATGAGTAGAGAGAATAGATTCTGGGGCGTGATTGGTGGTGTCCTGATCCTGGCTCTGTTGGCACTGGGCAGGGTCCTCGACCTGGAGGCACCTGTCGAGGGGCAAGCGCAGAATCGCCAGGACCAGATACATCCGGATGCAGCGGGTCCTGCGGCTCAGTCTCTTTCCGTGTACCGACCGGCCGTTCAATTCACGAACGGAGCAGTCACCGCGGGTCATCCGCTCGCCTCGACAACGGGACTGAGGGTCCTGCTTCAGGGAGGCAACGCGGCCGATGCCACGGTGGCTACCTTGGCGACCCTGCACGTCGTGAGGCCACAGAGCTCGGGTACCGGTGGGAACGGCTTCATCACGATCTATGACAAGGCGACCGATCAGGTCTATTCGTTGGGCGCGACGGGGGCCGCCGCTCTGGCGATCGTCCCGGAGACGATGACGCGGGAGGCTCTGAATAGAGGGATTCGAGCGGGTGTGGTCCCGGGGCTGTTTGGAGGCTGGATCGCGGTCCTGGACCGCTTCGGCACGATGAGTCTCGCCGAGGTCCTCGAGCCGGCCATCGACTACGCGGAGAACGGGCACCCGATCGAAGCGTCCTTCGCCGGCTCCATCGCCCGATCCCAATCGTTCTTCGAACAGTTCCCGACGAGTGCGGGGGTTTTCTTGCCTGACGGAAAGGTGCCGGAGCCTGGGGAGATGTTCCGCATGACCGACCTGGCGAACACCTTCAGGCGGGTGGTGCAAGCTGAGCGACAGGCGCTCGCGGAGGGCAAAAGCAGATCCGAAGCTCTGCAGGCCGCCTTCGATCTCTTTTACAAGGGTGACATTGCCCAAGAGATGGCCCAATTCTACAGCGAAAACGGTGGTGACTTCACGCTCGACGATTTCGCCGCGTATGAGCCGATTTGGGCCGATCCGGTTCACACGACGTTCCGGGGTTACGACATCTACTCAAGTCCCTCGACGTCCCGAGGTGGCTTCGAAGTCGCCATGCAGCTGAACCTCGTGGAGGGCTTCGACCTCAGGGCAATGGGTCACAACAGCGCGGAGACCCTGCACATCCTTGCTGAGGCTATCAAGGTCGCGAAGTCCGACATCTACCACTATGTCGGCGACCCCAAGTTCACGGATATCCCCGTGGCAGGCATGCTGTCGAAAGAGTACGCGACCGAGCGCCGTGAACTGATCAGCCGGCTGGCAGCGATGCACTATCCGGAAGCGGGCCAGCCACCTCACTCGACAACCGAAGCATCGGCTTTGATGGCAGCCCCTCGTGGACCTCAGTTCGATGAGGGTGCCGAGGTAGGCGGTACGACCAGCTTTTCCGTGGCAGACCAATTCGGAAATGTGATAGCCGCAACGCCGACCCACGGTGGAGGGTTCGGCACTGGCGTGGTCGTCGGGACTACGGGACTGCTGTTCAACAACGGGACCCGGATCGGCTCGACCTCCCCCTATCCGGATGATGTCAACTACGTCCGCGGTGGACAGATTCCGTTGCTGAACAACTCCCCCGTCATTGTCATGAAAGACGGCGAGTTCGTCCTTGCGATCGGATCTCCCGGCGGCGAGACCATCGGCCAGACACAGTTCCAGGCCATACTCAACGTTCTGGAGTTCGGAATGTCGATCCAGGAGGCGGTGGCGGCGCCCCGGTTCGCCCTCACAGCGGCGCCGAACTTCTATCTGCTCGATGCAGAACTCGTCTTAAATCTTGAGAATCGTGTGGACTCTGACATCGTCGCGGCGCTCAGGGACATCGGACACACCGTAGAGCTTGCCGCTCCATACAGCCTCGGCAGCAATCAGGGGATCTTTCGGGACCCCATTACCGGGACTTTCTGGGCAGGAGCAGACCCGAGGCGAGTGGCCTACGCAGTGGGTTGGTAGGTGAGGGCGGTGCAGCAGAACCGCGAGTCGTTAGACGGCAAGCGACGCACTCTCGGGACGTGAACTGTCAGAGCCGATTGCCCCCCTCTCGGAGCATCCTCTCGAAGGCCTCGGTGACCCTAGCCACATAAGCGGTCCACCCGTCCGCGTCGAAGCACGTGACACATCTCGGATGGATGGGCAGAGATGGGTCGAGCTCCATCGGAGCTGGACTCGCGTGATTGTGGAGGAAGAGGTCGGGGGGCTCAAGCGCGTTCAGCCTCTCCAGCGTCCGTTTCGTATCCTCGACGACTGACGGGTGCCTAGGATTGTCGATGAGTTGAACGCCGGCGTTCGGGATCTCGCCGCCCCGGAATGCCACTGTGATTTCCGAGCCGTTCTCTTCCACCGTCGTCATCCACAAGGTCGCCCCCTGAGTGTGCCCACCCGTCAAGGTGCCCCGCAGCGTCACTCCGCCAAGCGTGACTGTCTCACCGTCACGGATGACGCGGTCCACTGCGACGGGCTCCCAGCCCCGGGCTCCCAGAGCCGAGTTGTCCTCCCCCGACTCAAGGGCCTGGGCATCTCCTCCAAGCGCCACCACCTGCGCACCGGTCACTCGCTTCATGGCGGCGTGTCCCCCCACATGGTCCCAGTGTGCGTGACTCGAGATCATGATTCGTACATCAGCGACGTCGAATCCGAGCCGCTCGATGTTCGCGAGGATGACCTCGTGCATCTCGGAGCTGCCCGTGTCGTGGAGTATGTGACCCTCAGGTGTGGTGATGAGGTAGGAGCCGAACTGCCCACCGACGTAGTAGATGTTCCCGATCACACGGATTGACTCAATCGTTGTGTCCACGTCTTGAACGCGCGCGGTCACGTCCGCTGGGGACATGAATGCGGCGACTACGGTGAACAGCAGCGGGACTCGCCCTGGACGCATGGAATCTCCTACCTAGACGAATGGGTCGACCTGAGAGTGGGACGGTGGATCCGCGGTGCGACCGCCTTGTCCGAACCTGAGATTCGTATTCTGAGACCGATGGACGACGATGGAAAGTCCGGCGGGCCTTGACGCTCTCTTGGCCCGATGGTCGCTTGCCGTGTACCAAGGAATTGCTGCTGTCCGCTGATGGCGTGAGGGTGATTCGCTGCGCTCGCCGGCAGCTACTAAGGTGCGGCAACAGAATTCCAAAGTCGTTAGGACGCTCCCTTTAGACCCGGCTGGCAATCCGATGAGCAGTGCCTTGAAATCAACACTCTTTCTGGCTGTTGCGATCGCGATGGCTGGACCTAGCGTAGATGCACAGGAGGGGGGAGCAGATCCAATTCGCTTCACGTACCTGGGGGCGGCCGGATGGGAGGTCAACGACGGGACTGTGACGGTCCTCATCGATCCTTACATCTCCCGCCTCAAGTACGGGGATGGCGTTCATCCGGAGGATCCGAGACCGAATTTCGCGCGGACGGATCCTGCCTGGTCCGATACAACGTTGATCGACGAGATCATCACCGTGGCTGACTTCATCCTCATCCACCATGGTCACTACGATCATCTCGGCGACGTCCCCTATATCGCGAAGAAGACCGGCGCGAAGGTCATCGGCACGGAGACCGTGATCACGATCCTACGGGCCTACGGCGTTCCCGAGGATCAACTCTATGCCGTGCAGGGGGGCGAAGACTATCAGTTCGATGGATTCTCTGTCAGAATCGTCCCAACGATACACTCGGCCCTTAACGAGAAGCGCTACTATGACTCTCGGCGCCTCACGGACGCGAGCACGCTGCAAGTGCCGCTCCGAATCGACCAGTTCATCGAAGGGGGCTCACTGAGCTTCTTGGCTCGATTCGCTCGCCATGATGTTCTCACTATGGGGTCTATGAACTTCATTGAGCGCGAGTACCAGGGCCTGAATCCGGATATCCTCTTGGCGGGTATCAACGGGTCTCGGTTGGGTCTATACAATTACGATGAGCGCCTTCTTCGGTCTACTGGGTACCCGTCGATCGTGATCCCGACCCACTGGGACAACTTCCGCCTCCCGTACGGTTACTCTCAGCAGGCGGACTACGAGCGCAACATCGTGCCGTTCGTTCAGGCTGCGGCAGACCTGGCGCCAGATTCACGAGTGATTTCACCTGTCCATCTGGAGCCGATCGTCATTAACTAGCTGCTACAATTTCTGGGTTGTGAGCTTCATAACAAGAAATTGCTGCCGTCGCGCGATGACGTAGAGGTTCCCGAATAACTCGGATTGCACCTCGCGACCCGTGGGAAGCATTCTAGTCGCGCAGCAGATTTTCAAAGTCGTTAGACGGCGCTTAACGCAGACATTATGGATGTCATGCCCAGCCTACTTAGGGAGCCGCCCACCTAAAGGAGGGAGGGCTGAGCCTCGGGCCGAGCGATCGTCGTGAAAAGGCGCTTTCGGGCCTTCTCTGGTGGCACCACCACATGTACGGAGTCGGTGCGATCGGGGACCTGCGTACTGCGCGGGTTTCGCACTTTAGGAAGCGGGCTCGCGTGGCGCACGGGACCTGCTCGCCTGGACGAGCCTGCAGGTTGGACCTAAGCTCGCATCTGCTACCTCCTCGGGTAGGGCGATAGCGAATCGATCACTCAGACTTTGTCTGTACGGGACCGGTGCATGTCAGATTTTGAGAGGAAGGCGGCCCGATTTCCACGCGGAGCGCGCGTCACGATGGCCGGTTTGAGCGCTGATCCCTACCCCATCCTCGCCGGATACGAATTCCGGAAGCCTACCGAGCTGTGGCTAAAATGGGATGACGGCCGAGGGTCGGTTCCGATCAGGTGCTTCCATCCATGTCAATTAGGAGAGACCGATGAGTAGGACTTCGAGATCTATGCTTCGTCTTGTCATCGTGGGCTGTCTGTTCTCCACTCTGCCAGCTTGTGCGCAGTCTCAGGCCCCCGTGTGGGGTGGGGAACTGGTTGAACGGATCGACTCCCTCGCTGAAGCGACGCTCCGCGACGGGCCGGTCGCTGGCTTGACCATCGGGGTGAAGCGCGGCGGTGACCTGCTCATGGTGAAGGGCTACGGCGTCGCAGACATCGAGAATAGCGTGCCGATGACCGCGGGGACTGTGTACCGGATCGGTTCTCTCACGAAGCAGTTCACCGCTGCGGCGGTCATGCAGTTGGTCGAGGCGGGTCAGATTGCTATCGACGATCCGCTGACGCTGCACTTGCCGGACTATCCCACCCAAGGATATGAGGTGAGCATTCGCCACCTGCTCGGTCATACGTCCGGAATCAAGAGCTACACGAGCCTCGGAGATGTCTTCTGGCGGAAGGCTGGCCTCTTGGACCTCTCCCATACCGAGATGCTCGCCCTATTCAAGGACGAGCCCTTCGACTTCGCCCCGGGTGAGGAGTACCGGTACAACAACTCAGGGTACTATCTGCTCGGTATGATCATCGAGGAGGTGAGTGGGGAGTCCTACGACGACTACCTCGACGCCCACCTCTTCGGCCCGCTGGGTTTGTCGCGTTCGTCCTATTGCCATGAGGCCCAGATCATCCCCGGTAGGGCGGAGGGCTATGAGCAGGGAGGGGACGGGCTTCTCAACGACGGGAGCATCTCTATGAACACGCCGGGAGCAGCAGGTGCGCTGTGCTCCACCGTGCCGGACCTACTGTCGTGGACCATGGCGCTGCGGAGCGGGCGGGTGGTATCTGAGGCCAGCTACCAGGCCATGACCACCTCAGGTCAGTTGAATAATGGCTCAGCCACCGGGTACGGTTTCGCTCTAGGAGTCGACGCTCTCGAGGAGCACTCCAGGGTGGCCCACACGGGCGGCATCAACGGTTTCAGCACCGTGATGGCACACTACCCAGAGTCTGATCTCGACATCGTGGTCCTATCCAACACAAGTAGTGGAGTTCCCGGGAAGATTGAGCGCAGGATCGCACGGTGGGCGCTGGGACTAGCGGTTGCAAACTGACGCAGAATTCCAAAGCCTTTAGATGGCACTCCCTTGGGAGCGTGCCGCCTGAGCGTCCTTCACAGGCTGTCGCACTTGTGGCTGGACACCTACTGAATGGACGCCGCCAATAGCTCCCGGATACCCATAGCCTCAGCGACGAGCGCCGCGTTCTCGGACACAGCGGCTCCCGTGTTTAGGCGAATGTTCCAGATGTGACCCCGATAGGTCCTGGACCGCATGAGGAAGTCGGCCACGCTGCTCCAGGATTCTATCGCACCGTCGGCCCTTGGATACTCTGCGTTCTCGGCGAACCATGGCAACAGCACGTTGTTGATGTAGCCGCGGGTATTATCCTCGGTATTGTTATGGTCGAGAAGGCTCCGCGGCCACGCCGCGAGAGCCGATCGGAGTTTGACTTGGCCTACATCCGCTAGTCTTCCGGATCCGAGCGCGCTTGCGAGGACCCCTCCCGGTGGATCGGTAGTGGTCCTCCTGTGAGCGGCCTCCACGAGAACCCAAACGGAGTCAGGCTCAGGGAATGGCGGACCCCCCTCCATGATCTGAATTAGCTGGTCGGCGGCGCGCTGCCTGTTGACGTGAACCGTCCCGGCTCGACCCAACTCCTCGCCGGCGGCCTCGAACTCTGCCTCAAGCGCTTGAAGAAGTTCAAGCTGCTCGGACTTGGCCTGCTTCCCTGCCCACCACGCCTCGATACCGAAGGCGAACAGGATCGACGCTACGATGACCGCGCCCTCCACGAAGACGCGCGCCCAAGGCACTTGCTTGAATGGCTGTCCCACCGCGCGCCCTCTCGTAGAGTCAAGTGATCTTGTCGCGACGCGAAGGTCTCAGACGTTATGGCGGAGTGCAAGCGACCGGAGTGCCGCCGAACAAGAGATTGCTGCTGTCGCGGGAAAGCGTAGAGGGTTCCGGGTCACTCGGCTTGCACCTCGCGATCCGTGGGAAGCATTGTAGTCGCGCAGCAGATTTCCGCAGTCGTTAAGCAGCTTCTCACATCCTAAAATAGGTCGGCTGCGGTCGCCTGACCGTGGACTGACCTATTTGCCGGAACAGGCCAGCGGAGATGCGCCTAAGCGTCGGTAATGTCGTAATATCGGATGCTCGGTGGTCCCGAGCACGCGGCAACCAACTGATCGAGTATGCCGGTCTCTTGACGCCATCCCAGGTAGTTCTCGAACGCGGCCTTCGTTTCCCACCGCGCGACGACGACGAGATTGTCCTTGTCATCCTGGCGCTATGAACGCGGTGCTTTTCAACTCAGGCCCGACGAGACGCACGGGCCAGTCGTGGCATCGAGCTCCTGCCGAAGCGTCATGCCACGGCGGTGGCTTCCAGCTCGATCATGAGCTCCGGTTCGAACAACCGGCTGACACCGAGAAGCGTGCACGCCGGCTTGCATCCGTCCTCGGCGTAGATCGGTACAAGCTCGCCGGCGGCTGCCATAAACGCGTCGACATCGGTGGTGTAGATGTTGAGACGGACAATGTTCGAGGGCGTCATGTCGGCGGCCGCGAGCGCGTCCTTGAGGTTTGACCAGGCCAGCTCAAATTGAGCGACGAGATCACCGGCGTGCACCGGAGCGCCATCGGCCGTGTTTGAGGTCTGGCCCGATAGGTAGAGCACACGCTGCCCACCGGTGACCTCGATGCCGTGGTTGATGTTGAATCCCTGTAGCCAGTCGGTCGGGTTGATCTCTCGTTTCTGCATGGCGCTCTTCTCGTGCAGGTGGGAATAGTTCGGAGACATTCGACAGCGGGCGCATCATTGGCGTGGGCCATTGTCCAGTCAAGTGGTCGGGGCCGTGGCCCTGTTCGCCGTCGACCAGATGGCCGAGAGCACATTTCTTTTAAAGGAGCCGTCCGTGGTGCGGAGCGGATGCCTAACAAGCGGTTGCGACTGACACGGGTTACTGTCGGGTCGCGTGCGTTTGCGCGCAGTCAACTAGCGTTGCCGCGCAGCAGAGTCGCGAGAGGGTACAAGGCTGCTGCTACGTTGAGCTACCCCGAGGAAC
The DNA here is from genome assembly GCA_029245345.1 of Longimicrobiales bacterium. Classification (NCBI taxonomy): domain Bacteria; kingdom Pseudomonadati; phylum Gemmatimonadota; class Longimicrobiia; order Longimicrobiales; species Longimicrobiales bacterium. The sequence goes on along the minus strand of JAQWPM010000022.1, from coordinate 59,690 downwards.
TCAGATGAATCGATCTTGGATGTTTGTGCTTGCAGCTTCGCTCTTGGCGGCCCCCGCCTCCAGCCAGACGCTCGATGCGAGTGCCGAGCTGATGCGGACGCTGACAGAGGCACCGGGTCCGTCAGCCTTTGAAGAATCCGTTAGAGAGATTGTTGTCCGGGAGTTTGAGGACCTGGGCGCTGATATTCGGTTTGACGGTCTAGGGTCCGTGCTCGCCACGGTCCCGGGTGGGGCGGGTGGTCCTGTGGTCATGGTCACGGCGCATCTCGACGAAGTCGGGCTCATGGTGCAGTACATCACGCCAGATGGATTTATCCGGGTGAAGGCTCTCGGTGGCTGGCTCAGACAGGCCCTTCCGGATCAGCGGTGGACCATACTGGGGAGTGATGGTCCAGTGATGGGGATCAGCGGGATTCGGACCGTCCACGTCACGCCAGCCGCTCAACGTGAGCGCGTATGGGCGTTGGAGGAGATTTTCCTGGATGTGGGAGCGACGTCGAGAGACGAAGTCGAGGCGATGGGGGTGAGGCCAGGAGACGGTATCGCTCCGCTCAGTGACTTCGCCGTACTGGCCAACGAGCGTTACGCGGCGAAGGCGTGGGACGACCGCGTGGGCCTCGCAGTGATGCTGGTTGCAGCTAGACGGATCCGGGATGAAGGAATCCAAGTCCCTTCGGAGGTCGTCTGGGTGGCCACCACGCAGGAGGAGATCGGGTTGCGGGGGGCTCAAACTGCCGTCGCACTCGCTGAGCCAGAAATCGGAATTTCGATTGAGGCCGGGGTCGCGGCTGACTTCCCGGGAATCGGCCCGACCCAAGCTCAGGAGCGACTCGGAGGTGGGCCAGGAATGTTCCTGCTGGATAGCTCCATGATCCCCAACAGGAAGTTCCGTGACTTCATGTTCAGAATTGCCGACGAAACTGGTATTTCCCTTCAGCCCGATGTCCTGACCGGGTACGGGGAGGACGGCGCTGAGATCCAGCGCTTCGACTCAGGCCGCCCTTCTGTGAACATCACGGTACCCACGCGCTATCTCCATTCTCATACCGGCATCATACAGCGGTCGGATTTTGATGAGGCAGTTCAGTTGCTCATCGAGGTGCTCCAACGCCTCGATCAAGAGACTGTCCGAGAGTTGGGGAGCTTCCGTTAGTCCTCAGCTAGTCGAGTCAGCTTTCTAACAATCGGTTGCTGCTGGCACGAGCTCGCGGGTGGATATGTCAGGTAGGGTTTCGGGGTTTTTAGCAGGCAGGCAGGCCGTGCCGCACAGTCGCGAGACGTGAGCAACTGTGTCGGTGACTGATCTGGCCGAGGGCAGGACGGTACTCGGTCGATTCGGAGTGCCCGGCCTCACCTTGGCTGTGGTGGTTATTTAGGGAGTGATGGCCTACTCGGTATCACTCCGAGAGCGTGAGATCGGAATTCGACTTGCACCCGGCGCCGATCGGGGCGCGGTCCAGCGGCGGGTCTTCGGGGAGAGACTCTGGCTTGCCGTGACCGACACGGTGATTGGAATGGCCGCCGTGTTAGGCTCTGCGCCCCGATGAGGGCACTCGAAGAGCGACTGAACGAACGAAGGGGCTGGGCGGCGATGCCACCCAGCCCCCGTTCGGATCCGACTGCGGATCGAAACTGAATCAGTCCTGCGTGATGCCCCGTCCGCGAGAGTGCTTCGCGAACCACTCTCGCAGGAAGAGCTGGGTACGGAGGAAGTTCGACGGCGTACTCGACGTACCGTGCCATTCGTTGTTGAAGCGAACCATCGCCGTCTCTACACCCATGACCTTGAGCGCCGCGAAATACTCCTCGGTCTGAGGCATCGGCGTACGAAGGTCGTTGACGCCCGTCATGAGCATCGTAGGAGTCGTGACGTTCCCCACGTACATGAGCGGCGAGCGACGTAGGTGCTCACTCGGATCGTCCCAGGGGAGATTCTCGAAGTTCCGATACCATCCGATCCCGTCCGTCGTACCCACGAAAGACAGCCAGTTGATCACGGGGCAGTTTGCCGAAGCGGCTGCGAAACGATCGGTGTGCCCAACCACCCACGACGTAAGCACGCCACCACCGGAGCAGCCATAGACGAACATGTTCTCATCATCGATGTACCCACGGTCGATGACCAAGTCGACTCCGTTCATCAGGTCGTCGTAGTCTTTGCCCGGATACGCGTTCTTGATCGAGTTACCGAACGCACTTCCGTACCCGGAGCTGCCACGGGGGTTTGTGTAGAGTACTACGTATCCGTTCGCCGCATGCTCCTGCCAGGCGAAGTTGAAGCCGACGTTGTACATGCCGTGCGGTCCACCGTGGATCGACAGCATCATCGGGTACTTGCGGCTCGGATCGAAGTCCGGCGGCTTGACGATCCACCCCTCGATCTCGAAGCCATCGACCGACTCGTACTTGATCTCTTCGACGTCGCCGAATGTCACGCCAGCGAACACGTCGTCATTCACGTGTGTCAGCTGCGTCCGACGGTTCGGGTCGGAGAGACTGAAGGACACGATGTCGGACGGCAACTGTGGACTGGTGAGGGTGCCGACCGCTCGTCCATCAGCTGTGAACGAACTCAGTGCGAACATGTGGTTACCCGACGACAGCGCAGTCACGCCACCACCCGTCGAGACGAAGTGGATGTTCCGGTCCCCTTCAGCGCTGACCGTGAGGTACAGGCCGCTTCCATCGTGGGCCCACTGCATGCCATTGATGGAACGATCGAAGTCTCCCGAAATCAGGCGGGGATTCGAACCATCCATGTTCATGACGTACACGCCGGAATTCCGATACGTGTCGGTGTGGAAGTCGGCACCGCGATACGCGATCAGGTCACCCGTCGGAGACGGGATCGGACCGGAGTCCTGGCCATTCCGGGTCGTCAACTGACGGATCGTGCCATTCGCGACGTTCACCGCGTAGACCTCGGACTGACGCCAAGAGAGCTCGGAGTCTTCGGTACGCAGTGACGAGAACACCAACTCCGCTCCGTCGGGCGTCCATTCTCCTGTCGAGTGGTTCCAGTATCCGTCCGTGAGCTGCCGTGCGGTCCCACCCTCTGCGGGAACCACGAAAATGTGCCGCCAACCTTCGTCGACGAATCCGACACGGTCCTGACGATAGTCGGCCCGGGTGACGACCTTCGGTGGTTCGGTCCAGTTCGACCCCTCCGGTCGGCCGGGAGGGCTCACCGACCAAGCCTCTTCTCCGTCCATGGTCATCGTGAACGAAAGTGTGTTACCGTCGGGCGCCCAACGGATTCCGCCAGGAGCCTTCTGCAGTCGCGTGATTTGGCTCGAGGCACCTTCATCGTCCATCCAGCGAACGAAGATCTGGCTGCCTTCGGGCTCGCCTTCCGAGGTGTAGGCGATCCGAGTCCCGTCGGGAGACCAGATTGGACCGGAGCCGTCGACGAGGAAGCGAGCCCTCGAACCGTCGGCATTCATGATCCAGACTGACGACTCGCGGCGATCGTTCATCTTGTCGACCCAGCCACGGGTGTAGACGACCTGCGAGCCATCGGGCGAGATCTGAGGGTCGGATGCGCTCTCAAGATCGAGATACATCTCCAGGGAGATCGTCCTTATTCCGTCTGCCTGAGCGGACGCGAAGGACGGAGCCGCCAACACCAAGGCGATCGCCAGGACCGCGGCAGCGAAGGGTTGCATGCGTTGCGACATCGCAGCACCTCGTTTCGTGGGTGAAAACATTTCAATTCAAATCGTGTGACTAAGCTACGGTCGCCGGGCGAACACGCCAGCGTTGGAAGCGTCGCAAACGCCCTACGAGTGGCGTATGGGGTTCGAAGTTGAACGCGAGAATGCCATGGAGGAGTTGGGTGGCATACCGGGCACTACCCAAGTCGCAGCGTTTGTCTGTCTTTGGCCGCGTCATAGCCAGCCCATCGGCCCTTCATTGAAGAGCTATATCGAGCATGGTTGTCCCATCCAGAGCGATTGCCGTGGCTCTGAGGGTCTCGGGGCGATGTTCACGCTTCAAGCGTGAACGGCTCTGGCCCTCCTAGGCTGTGTGCGGCAAGCTGCAGGGTCATGGCTTGACCAGGGGACGGGTCCGTCAGTCGCTGATTGGCCGGCCGGCGCCCCGAACGTGGGTGTCGTACCAGGCCAGGTAGCGCTCGTATCGGTCGACCTGGTACGAGGGCACGCGGATCCCATGACTCTGTCCCGGATACACGACGAGCTGTGTCTCGATTCCACGCCGGCGTAGTGCCTGGTATAACTGCTCGGAGTTCAGGATGGGGACGTTCCAGTCGTCCTCACCCCCCATGACCAGGGTCGGGGTCTCGATGTCCTCGACCCGGTTGAACGGACTCAGTCGCTCCCAGTTGTCACGGTTGTCGTCTTCCCATGGGAGCCCCAGTTCAGCCTCCCACTGCCGCTGGTAGTGATCGTGCCCGTAGTTGGAGATGTAAAGCACCTCGCTCGCACCCGTGATTGCGCCTTGGAAGCGATCGGTCTGGGTGATCACGTAATTCGTGAGGATCCCGCCGTACGACCACCCGCCCACGCCGAGGCGATCCGGATCTGCCCAGCCCTCGGAGATCACGTGGTCCACGCCGGCCATCACGTCTTGGAAGTCTGGCGTGCCCCAGTTCGCCCATAGTTGGGCCGAGAAGTCCTGGCCGTATCCGGACGATCCGCGCGGATTTACACGGACAACCAGGTAGCCCTTGGACGCGAAGAGTTGAGATTCGAACTGGAACGCATGGCTGTACTGCGATACCGGACCGCCGTGGATGCGAAGCAGAGTCGGGTACCGACGTCCTTCGGCGAAGTCCGGGGGAAAGGTCACGAAGCCCTCGACTTCGGTTCCGTCGGCGGACTGAAACTGAATGGTACGGGTCTCCGCGATGCGGACCGTGGAAAGAAAATCTGAATTGTGCGTGGTCACTGGATCCAGCGCCGCGGTCTCACCGGGCGCCGTGCCAGAGATCCAGTCCCCGGAGCCGAGGGTCGCGGCTCGATAGATTTCCCCAGGCCGGTCCAGATAGCTGACGGATGCGGCGAAAGTCTCACCCGCCCAGTCGAACGCACCCGCGCTGAGAGGGCCCGAGATCGGTCGCTCCAGGCCTGACCCGTCGGGTCGGATCCGTGCGATGTGATTTTCTCCGGAGTCCTCGAGTCGGAACCAGATCCATTCGCCGTTCGCGGAGAAGCGGGGCTGGCTCACGTTCCGATCGAGCGCAGTCGTCAGCAATCGAGCCTCACCGCCGTTTGAAGAGATCACCGCGAGGTGCGTGGTTGCGTACCAGATCAGGTCGGGACGAACGCCGGTCGTGTAGGTGAGCCAACGCCCATCGGGGCTCCACGCCGGAGATCCGTCCGAGCCCAGATTGGTCGTCACCCGGGTCGGCGAATCGGTTGGTTCAGAAAGATCTGCCGACACGGTCCACACGTCGGAGTTTTCATTCGCGTCCGGCTCGTCCGTCCGGTTAGAGGTGAACGCGATTTGGGTGCCGTCGGGGCTCCAGACACCCAGAGATTCATCCCAGGGCCCGGTAGTGAGTTGCCGCAGGGTTTTGGTCTCGAGGTCGTAGACGTACAGGTGTGTGTGCCGGTTGCCTGTGAGATACCCTGTGTTGTCGCGCTTGAACTGCAGGCGGTCAATCACCCACGGTTCCTGGGGTGCGTTCGCCTTTTCATCTTCCTTTTCGTCTTCTTTGTCGCGTACCGTTAGCAGTAGCCGGGTGCCGTCCGGAGACCAGCGGTAGCCGGAGATGCCTTGTGAGACATCGGTGAGCGGGAACCCCTCACCACCTCGTCGGTCGAGCGCCCAGACCTGCGTCTCACCCTCGTCACGAGATGCGGTGAACGAGAAGTAGCGGCCATCCGGGCTCCAGCCCGGCGAGCCGGCAGACTTGCCCGGAGCCGTCAGTCCGACCGCTTCTCCTCCTGTTGAAGGCGACATGAAAATGCGAGTGAAGGCCCGCTCTTCTTCGAGCGATGTGCGCGAGACCGTATATGCAATCCAGTCGCCCTCCGGGCTGACCACTGGTGCTCCTACCGAGCGAGTCAGAAACATGTCGGTCGGCTCGATCGGACGAAGATCCTGCGCAAGCAGTGGAGAGGAGAAGATCACCCCCAGGAGAGCGGCGGACACGACCTTGCAGGTCATCGGAGTCGTGGGCCGGAGCGGCTTTAGAGCGAGGTTGGACATGAGATGCGGTGTTATGGGGACACGGTGGGCAGAGCCGACAGACAGGACAGGTGCAGGGTGGGACGGGCGTCGGGCGGGTCCACATCACTACGCAGAGTGCCTTCAAGGCGATCGCGAGGGTGTGCAACATCCGAGTGGGCCCGGTGGCGGGCAAGTAAGAGTCCGGCCCAGAGCCACCAACCTTTTGCAATCAGGACACTTTTTGCATGGAGGAATTCGGGCGGATGCACGTTGTTCGATCGGGGCCAGACATCACGAACAGCGTGTGTCAGGGGGATGCCGTGCCGGCCTATTGGAGCGTCCCCTGAGCCGCGGGCTCAGACTATTGGGTCAGATCCCGACAGCCATTCGGGTGCGCCGGCACAGTCCCCGAAAAAATCGCAGAGCGCGTGACGGGGTAACCGCGCTATGTGACGAGCGATTGTTACTGACACGGGTTGCGTAGGCGGCAGGTCAGGTGGCTCTTGTGCTTTGTCACGAGGTCGCCCGTGCAGCAGAATCGAAAGACGTTCGGCTCAGTCAGGAGGCATAGTGAAGCACCGAAGAAAATTTGCTGCGTGTGGGACGTTCCTTGCGGTCGCCCTGTACTCGGCTGGCTGTGGCCCACCCGCAGGGCTGCCCGACGATGGGTTCGTCGACGTCACGGGTGGACGAATCGCATTCCGCGTCATGGGCGACGGAGCCGGGGTGCCTGTGCTGGTCATTCACGGCGGTCCGGGGAGTTCCAGTTGCATCTATCCCTCGACGTTGACTGGCATGGCCGAGGAACGGCCGGTCATCATGTACGACCAATTGGGGACAGGTCACTCAGAGCGGATAACCGACTTGGAGCGCTACGCGGTTCTTCCGAGGTTCGTTGAGGAGGTTACAGCTCTTCGCGCCGAACTCGGGTTGGAGGAGCTTCATATTTTGGGCCATTCTTGGGGTGCCACCGTCGCCTTGGAATACCTGCTCACAGCCTCACCAACCGGAGTGCTGTCAGTCACTCTAGTGGGCCCACTGGTCGGAACGGATCGTTGGCTTCGAGATGCGAATGACCTGGTGGCGGAACTCTCGGTTGAGGCTCAGGCCGCGGTCCGTGCTGCCGTGGATTCTGGAGACTTCGCGACTGCAGCCTTTGAGGCAGCGAACACAGAGTTCATGGGTCAGTTCGGCATCCGGAATCCCGATGCATACGCGGGTATTCAAGAGTGCGCGCTCAGACCACCAGGAGACTCAGGGTTGTACGAGTACATGTGGGGTCCTTCGGAGTTCGTCTCAACGGGCACTCTGCGAGACTACGATCGAATCGACCGGCTTCCGGAGCTAACCCTGCCGGTTCTGTTCCTGGTCGGCGAATATGATGAGGCCCGACCAGAGACGGTCCGGGAGTTTCAGGCCATGGTACCTGGGTCCATCGTAAGGGTGATCCCGGACGCTGGGCACGTGAGCAATGTCGATCAACCCGAGTTGTTCAATGCCGCCGTGAACGAATTCTTGGCGGGAGTCGAGCGTCGGTAACCCACGAGCGAGACTCCGCTCAACAAGCGAGTGGGGCCGCCCCTGGAGAAGGGGTAGGCACCGCTACGCGCTTGTGGACGGGCTGGCCGTGCAGCACAAACCACGAGACATCAGGCATCCAGCGGAGGACACGTTGCACTATGAGGAGAGACTTCACGCATTGGGTGGCGAGGGGCGCCCTAGTACTGCCGATGTTGTGTGTCTTTCCGGCATCTGGCTCGAGTCAATCTGTCTCCTGTAGCCTGTCGGCAGGGGACACCGGATCGTTCGTCGGCAGCTGTAAATTCTCGACCGTGACACGCCGGATCGAACTGTCGCGACCTGCGGATGCTAGCGACGCACTCTGGGTGGGAACCGTGGAGGGTGCGACTGGATCGACTCCCGTTGAGATCGCCACCTACCAATACTCGTCAGGCCCCCGGCTTATCGTCCGGACCGGCCTTTGGCATGTGCTTGGCGAGCTCTCAGTCTCCGACCAAGGCCTGCGACTCGCTTGGGACGAAGGCATCGAGGCGCCTCCCTCGCAGACCGATCTCGACATTTTCCATACAGCCCGTGACTTGCTGAACGAAGAAGCGCGTTGGGATCGTGAGGATGACCGAAATTGTGAGAACGATACATCTCTTATCAGCCTTTATTGCGCACTCGCTCGGGCTACTGCTGGAGCGATGGGACGCTACCAACACCGCCAGCCGGCGATGCAGGCTGTGCGGCGCGTGATCGCGGCGGAGTGGCCTGACCGGGTCGTGGACCATCGACTCATGAACTTCAACAACGATCCACGCACCACACTTGCTGACGTCCACCGATTGTTCGAGCTCGCTGAGGAGTCTCTACTGAGAACGATTGACTAGGACCGCTGGAAGCCGAACAAGCGGTTGCTACCGACACGGGCCTCCCGGCCGGGTGACACTCAAGTGCCGAAGCGGGTCTGACGGCGACGAAAATATTCGGACAGACATGTGTCGTCACTCTAGGGTTTCCGACTCTTGAGTCCCCACATGAGCCGAATCACCCTGCCTTGTACGTCCAGCATTTGACGCTCATGGTGTGCGCCTGTCGGACCATGGCGTGCGAAGGTACAGATGTTCTGGAGCCGGAAACTGCGCCCCAGGAGTCGAGCGTTACTGCTATTATTCCAGTTGACTCGCCTCGACGGTGAAGAAGAGAGTTCAAATGCTGGAGTCCATTATGGCTGCACCCATATCTGGCTCGATCGCAAATCGTCTCCGATTGCTCGCGCTTGCTGTGGCATTTCCTCCGCTCTTATTGCTCGGTGTAGCCGGCTTCGACCAATATTATTCGACGCTGGAGGCCGCTCGACGCAGCGCACTCGGAATCACCGACGCTGTCTCTGTTACGGTCACTAACTTCTTTGAAGTTCTCGCGGAACAGTTGAGTGCCGACGCATTCGCCTTGTCCACGTACTATCTCAGTGGCTCCGATCTGGAATCGTGCTCGACTGACCTTGAGCAGATCCAGTTGAAGTATGCTTATGCGAGCGGACTCGCTGTCGTGGATTCGCAAGGTGACGTTCTGTGCGATTACCCTGCCGGGAGCTTGCCGGCGCGGGTCACGCCGCTGAGTCAGATGGGGCCGACACCAGTGGAAGGCAGACTGCAAACGGGCCCCGTATCGCAGCTGGTCACGGGTGGCTCTTGGTTGCTGCCTGTCGCCGTGCCCTTGCTCGAAACTGTGACACGCGAAGGCCTGACCTTGCAGGTCTGGCTGAACCTTGACGCTGTGTCTGAGCGTCTACTCCCGGAAGCCGAGTACCTTTCCCTTGTGACCGTGGCGTCCCCGAACAGCGTCGTTGTCTTTCGCTCGCAGGACCGTGAACGCATTGGTTCACATGTCCCAGTCCAGAATAGACGGGGAACGGTTGAGATCCAACCGGGAAGGTCTGTTACTGCAGGACCAGACCTGACGGGCACCCAACGTTACTGGGGTCAAGTAAGCACTCCCACTGGGTGGAGCGTCTACACGGGCATCACACAATATCAGGCATTTGGTGCTCTCGCCGAGCGAGGCTACGTGGCCTTCTTTCTGAGCCTCCTAATCGTTCTTATTGTGGTTGTGGCGACCGCGATGGGCTATCGGCGCTTGACCCAGATGCTTGAGCGGGAGGTCCGTCTGGTTGAGGCGGATGTCGGCGACTGGGCCGAGCTCCAGGAAAAGAGGAACATTCCCTCAGAGTTAGCCCCACTAATGAAGGTTCTTGGTGGGATGGTCCAGGCGAAGGACGTGGCTCGACTCGTGGAGGTGCGAGGTCGTGAGCGTTTTGAGCAGATCCTGGCAAGCGTCGAGTTTGGAGTCGCCGTTACCAGCTTGGACGGGAAGCTTGTCTACGCGAACGAATATACGCGCTCACTTTTCCATCTGGGCGATGCCGATGTTCTGGATGTCGAAGATTTCTACCACGATGCTAGTGAGCGCGCTGAGGTTCTAAAGGAGATTGAGCTCACGGGAAGGGTACGACCCCGTGATCTCGAAATGAGCCGGCCTGACGGGGTTCAGGTGCAGCTCCGCATGTCCGGGGTGATCATGCCCGTCGATGGCGAAGGGCCGTGCATGCATTCCGTGTTGATGGACGTAACGGGATGGAGGCGTGCCGAAGAAGCCCTGAGGCAGTCGCAAAAAATGGAGGCAATCGGTCATTTGGCGGGCGGTATCGCCCACGACTTCAACAACGTCCTGATGACTGTGCTCGGTAATGCGGAAATTTTGAAGGAGTCCTTTGAGCCAGGTAGCCCTCACCAGGCACAGGTGAAGCTGATACTGGATGCGGCTGACGGGGCTAGATCTGTAACACGTAGGCTCTTGCGCTTTAGCCGCCCGAGTGCCGGAGATGTCTCAAGGTCCGATGTGGTTCAGGTTGTTCGAAATACGACGGATATGATGCGATCCGGACTTCCGAGTCATATCCAGATCGTGCTCGACCTCAGCGCCGAACCGTGCTATGCGGACCTAGACCCGAGGGAGTTCGCGCAGGCGCTGGTCAACCTCATTCTCAATGCACGTGATGCAATGGAGGAACGAGGCGAGATCAACATCTTCTGTGGGGTGGAGCCGTCTGAGGTCGACCCTTCTCGTACAGAAGTTGTCGTGCGCGTTACGGATGAGGGTGTCGGAATAGATTCGGAAAATCTCAAGCAGGTGTTCGATCCGTTCTTTACGACGAAGCCACTTGGAGAGGGAACAGGGCTTGGCCTCTCATCGGTTTATACGCTGTTGCAACAGGCCGGGGGGACCGTAGACATCACCAGTGAGGTGGGTCGTGGGACGACGGTTATTGCAAGGGTGCCCGAGTCCGCCGGCGGACTCGTAAGTGATACTCCAGGTCGTCTTGCACCCAATCCGGATTCCCCTGCCGTGATCGTGGTCGTCGACGACACCGCGATGGTACTGAAGTCCGTTTCGTCCATGCTCACGCGGAGCGGTTACGAGGTGCATGCGGCGGGAAGTGCTGATGCGGCCGTCGAGATCTTTCGATCACTGAATTACGAAGTCGACCTGCTTCTGACGGATGTCGTCATGCCTGGGATGGACGGATGGGAACTGGCTTCCGTTATCGGGGAAGCCGCACCGCACATCCCTGTTCTCTTCATGTCAGGCTTCGTGCAAGATCCGACAATGAGCGCACAATTTCTGGAGAAGCCGGGATTGGTCATAGAAAAGCCTTTCGTTCGTGAAACTCTTCTGGATCGCGTCACTTCGTTGATCACGGAGGCGCGTTCAGCGCGAGACTGAATCGAGCTCGCGTTGGGACTGATTGAGATCAATTCCATCCGGAAGTCGTAGCACCGAGGGCAGGGCTAGGCCAAGAAAAGCCGCTCCAGAGTAACGGAGCGTTCAGGGCCGTACTCCTCGATGTCGTGCTGCGATTGCGTCCTGTTCACGTGGCGGGCTATCACGACGACTAGGAGTACGACTGCGGGCAATACGGCTACCAATGCCATCTCCCGTTTGAAGGGAGTGGAGGCTCATCTAACGAATTGTGGACCGAAATGTTGGCTCATGGGCGTCGTTGCTTTGACCGGCTATGCCGTCGCGAAGGCGCTGAGCGAGAGATGACCCGGAGGCTCGATCCCGAGACTTTCTTGACAAGCGATTGCTACTGACACGGGTTACCTAGTCGATAACGGGCCACTCGCCTATCGGCTCCTAACCCTTGTTTGCAGGATGGCCGTGCAGCAGAATTGCCAGACGTTAGGAAGCCTCTGAGGTAAGGAAGGAACGTTTGCCAATAAGCCGCAGTTGAGCCGACTGCTCGCCGAGAGCGCGGTCATCTCGCTGAGTATCCTCCTCGCGTTTGCCGTTGACGCATGGTGGCAGGAGCGGGGTGAACTCCGTCTAGAGCGAGAGTACCTGGTTGGGTTAGTCGTCGAACTTGAGGCCAGCCGCCTTGAGTTGGACTCAGACCTGGCGGCCCGAGAAGAACTCGAATGGGGGCTTGAGCGCATCATCAGAAGCTCTGATGGCGCCCCGCCGCCGCCGATAGACTCTACGAGAGCTACACTGGGCCGAGCTCGCACCACGCGCCAGTTTACGCCGGTTCGTTCCGTGTTTGACGACTTGGTTTCCTCGGGGAGACTGCAGTTGCTGCGGTCCGACGCCATCCGAGCGGGCCTTCTGACCTACGCGCAGGCACTGGACAAGAACACGTTGACTGAGCAGACGACTCGGGAGTTCGTCGCGGACCGGTTCGCCCCCTATCTCTCACGTCGGGTTCCGTTGGACGCGGTGTCTCTGGGTGAGCTGGTACAATTCCGTCCGGGTGAACTCACGTTCGAAGGGATCGGAACCGGTGGTGCTCGGACTCTGTCTCGTCCGTCCCTCGACGCACTGGTGGAGGACGACGTCTTCCGGAACCTCCTCATTGAGCGCCGCGAGATGGTGGCTAGAGTTTTGGCCCGCAATCGAGAAGTGTCGAGGCTAATCGACGGTCTATATGCTTTGGTTCAACAGGAGCTGGCTTCCTGAGAGCTGGCTCTGTGATATCAAGTATGAAGCACAACAGCAGCTAAGCGGTAAGGAGGCACTGGCGTGACCCCCTGAAACGAGACCAGCGCGGATGTTCGGATCCGAGGCTGGTCGCAGCTTCAGAGAAGAGGTCAGCGATGAGCAGGAGAAGGCACACGCCGGAGCAGATCATCACGGCATTGCGGGAGGCCGAGGTCGGTCTGGCGAACGGCGAGACGGTGGGTGAGGTGAGCCGGGAGCTCGGGGTCAGCGAGCAGACGTACGACCGGTGGAGGAAGGAGTTCGGGGGGATGAAGGTGGACCCGGCACGCGAGTTCAAGGATCTGCAGCGAGAGAACGCGCAGCTGAAGCGAGCGGTGGCGAACCTAACGCTGGACAAGTTGACCCCGGAGGAAGCAGCCAAGGGAAACTTCTAAGCCCCGAACGCAGACGCCGGTGTGTGGTGCATGTCCGTCAGCCGAAGCGGGGCCGTTTGTGGCTCAATGACGGATCGTGTATCGGACTTCGACCGCTGTATGCTCAGCACGTATGGTCGTATGACTTCGTGAGCACTCGGACACATGACGGTCGGCCGCTCAAACTGCTTACGGTGATCGATGAACACACGCGGGAGTGCATGGCGATCAAGGTGGCCCGAAGGACCTTTCGGAGCTAACCACTCGAGTCGCCTGACGGCGCAGAGCCGGGCAGTCGTTCTTCAATCCTCAGTAGGGCGTCACGAATTTCGACGAGAAGAGGGTCGCGAGAAACCTGAGCGGGTGCCGCCTCTTGAACAGGCGACGCAGAACCGCCCCTGGCCACGACGTCGCGTTGCTGAAGGACTTTGTCCCGGAAGTCGCGAGCTCCGACTATCCCGACTAGCGTGATAAACGAACCCGGAGCCGAGCCTCCGGCGGTCTCCACCTTCACGGCCTGGAGGTCGAGATACCGCATGATCGGACCCTCGGTCAGCGCGAGGTCGGTAATCTTGTCCAGAGGGACAGTCTTCTCCTGCCGTACCAGAAGTCCCTTGCTCACCTTCAGCGACCGATCCGTTAGAACGCAACTCATGTGCTGGAGATAACGCTCGGCGAAGAAGTGGCCCAGCAGCAGCCAGAAGGGGAGCAGCAAGATTCCTACGACAGTGATCACGCAGAAGATCGTGCCCGAGAGGAGCCAGTAGGTTCTGACACTTCGATTGAACGAAGCCTCGGAGAGTATGATTTCGGTGGCCAAGAGAGGCTCCGGGTTCGCGCAGCAGGCTGAATGGATCTCCCAACTCTAGCCCGCAGTCCACCCGTGTAAAAGGGTCTTGCGAGTGCCAGTCCGTGCAGGGATGCGTGGCAGCCAGTGAGCCCCGGGCAAGGCACTGAGTCGTTAGATGGCGCCTCTCACTGAATGGCCAAAGCTCGACCCTTGGCCCAGCCCGTGCTGGACGATCCGAATGACCGCCTGGAGTAAGCCGACCGACCAAGCCAGCATGGCTGGTGCGAGGACCCGGGCAGCCGCGTTCTCCGTGAGAGCGAATTTCCCCAGTGCGTAGCCTCGACGGTTCGAGCGGTGAGTTTGCCGATGATGGTGAAGCTTGTCTTACGGTCGACGAGCGTGAGCAGATAGCGCTTGTGCGGTACCGAGCACGGTGGCGCCTGATTGCGCTTGATCTCTCGATAGACCGTGCCGCGATGCCGGGCCAAGGCCCGAGCGATCGCCGTTGGCCCGGGTCATTGCCTCTTCAGGGTCGAGAGCGCATGTCGCTCTACAGAGGTGAGCTGGTGGCAGGTCCTCGTGAGTCACTCCTAGTTCAGTCGGCCGGTCGCACCATCTGTCGCACTTAGTTTATGAATCCAGGGGAGTGAAGAGCCGAGCGATCGCATCGCGTCGATAATCGAAGATGGCCTCCAGTTGCCCGCGAACCATCGCGAAATGGACGAGCCGGCCGAGCGGACCAAAGGGGAGCCTGTACTCTACGATGTCGGTGACTTTCACGCCCCCGCTGACCTCAGAGAAGAGATGCCGATGATACCATCGCTCATAGGGTCCACTCAGCATCTCATCGGCGAACAACCTGCCCTCTTCGTATTCCGCGATCCGAGACTTCCAAGTCAGCGGAAAGATCTGCCATCTGAGACCGTACGTGATTTTTGTACCCTGTCGCACCCTAGCCGAAGTAGATGACCGGACCTCGAAGCGAAGCCAAGGGGGTGTGATCGCCTCGAGATTACTCGGGTCCCTGAAGAACGCGAAGACGTCCGCCAATTCACCGGCGACAACCTGCGCGCGTTCGAGTCGATGATGCCTCAGGCCCACGCTCGGTTCCTTTTGCGCCGACTGATGGCGAGGGACCCGAGTCCGATAATGACCATGGCCCATGCGGTCCCGGCAAGCATCCCAGTCTCTGCGAAGCGCACGGCGATCCCGGAGAGCGCCCACGCGACGACTATGGGGTAAAGCCATACCCGTCTTCGCCAAGCCATGAATGCGGCCAACGCCGTAGTGGCCAGCATCATGGCCGCCGACCACACCGGACCGTTTCCGAGGCTGACGTCCAGGTCGAGATATGTCAGGTATTGGAAGCTGTTGGCTACGAACGCCACGGAGACCCAGGCGAGATAGATCGCGAAGAAAGCTGCGATGAAGGCGCGCTCTTTCCACCCCAGGTCATCCTCAATTCCGACCCTGACGTGGATCGCAACCAGTGAGCTGAGCAGGATCAGCATGACGATCATGGCCGCGCCGAATCGACTGAAGGAGAAGGTCACGATCCACGCGATGTTGAGAAGTCCGTTTGCCGGCCAAAGCCAGCCGAGGCGACGAAGCAGCGGATTCGTGCGTTGCCTGGGAAGCGCCTGGAATACTGTGAAGGCGAAGAGGCCGAGATAAATGAGCCCCCAGATACCGAAGACGTAGTCGGCCGGCAGAAAATCGGAGCTATACCGGTTGGCGATCACACCGATGGACTCTCCGCTCAGGCCTCCGGCCCCGGCAAAGCTGTTCAGCCAAAGCACCACGGCGAAGGTCAGTACGCCTGCGATTTGCCGTAGGAGATCTCCCCTCGGCCCGAGCCCCGATCTGCGTCCCACGCTCACGCTAGTGGCCGGCGAGCTCATGCTCATGGCTGAACGTGGAGCCCACGAACCGCACGAAGATGAAGCCAGCTTGGCTGATGTTGGCGATCAACGCTGTAACGTACAAAGCCGGCGCATTGTCGATCGACAGGCCCACCACAACCACGATGAGGCACGATTGCTCGACCAATTCGAGTATCGATACGATCGACATTGCGAGTTGGTCTGGCTTGATGACCCTTCTTACCGGACTGTATGCGCGCGCAAATGAGATGATGACGCCGTTGTCGAAAACGAGGAAGGCGCCAGCGGCGAGCCTCCAGAGCAGCGAACCGTCGATCCCGAAACCAGCCAGCCCCACCGGAAGCAGGGCGGCGACAACTCCAGCGACGGCGCTGGAAATGACCAGCCTCAAGCGGAGGAGATCATGGATTGCCTCGCCGGCGCGGTCCGAGCTGCGTTTTAGGGCGCTGACGAGCGCAGCGAAGCCGGCGAATGCCGCGGAGATCTCCGCGAGCGAGAGTAGGGTATCGGTGGTGGGCATGTCAGTCTCCCAATCCCAGATAACGGCCGATTCCATACCCGGCAGCCGAGACGGCCGCCGTAACACACGCTCCCCACGCGATGTCCACGAGGGCTAGGCGGAGAGGGAATCCCTTGAACACCGCCATCGAGGTGAGGTCGAAGGTCGAGTAAGCCACCATCCCGAGGAACGCACCGAGCGCGACGCTGCGGTGGAGCTGTCGTGCTTCGATGCCCGGGAGCACGGCGAACACCAGAATTCCTGCCACGTAGATCATGTAGAAGACCGCGGCTGGACCGAGGCTGAAGTCGGGCCGAACGAGGTGGCCTACTTCTTTTCGGAATAGCTTCCCGGCGAAGAGGCCCAACCAAAGAGCTTCGGCGCTGAGCAGGACACCTGCGGTGAACAGATAGAGCCTAATCACGGCTGCACCGGAGCCAGACGGTAGTGCCCCACGATCCACTCCGAGCCCTCGCGGAAGCCAAACAGCTCCTCGCACGCCAGAAAGAACAGGCGCCAACGCTGGAACCAACGTTCCGCGTCGCCACCATAGGAGCCGCGGAACACCGCGATGACCTCGTCGCGCTGCCGTTCGATATTCTCTCGCCAGGCCCGTGCGGTCCGCGCGTAGTGGGTGCCGTCGAGCTGCCAGTCGACTTCGACGGCGAAGTCTTCTTCGAAGTGGGAGAAGAAGTCGAACGAAGGCATGATGCCACCCGTGAAGAAGTAGCGGCCCATCCAGTTGTCAGAGCCCTCGGAATCGTAAGGGTAGGCAAACTTTTTGTGGCAGAAGATGTGGACAAAAAGGCGCCCGTCGGGGCGCAGCCATCCGTGGACTCTACGAAGCAGCTCGCGGTAGTTCCGCATGTGCTCGAACATCTCGACGCTCACGACACGATCAAAGTTCTGAGCGAGTGAGAGATCGTTCATGTCGGCTGTAATGACGTGTACGTTCTTCGGAGCGCGCGCCTCGATGAAACGCCGCTGCGGGGCGGAGTTCGATACCGCCGTGATACGGCTGTTCGGGAATGCCTCCGCCATATAGAGCGTCAGCGACCCCCACCCACAGCCCAACTCGAGGATGTCCTGCCCGTCGTCGAGCTGGGCTCGATCACAGGTGCGCTCGAGCATCGCGGTCTCGGCCTCTTCGAGCGTGCTCACACCTGGAGGCCAGTAAGCACCGCTGTACTTCAGACGGGGTCCGAGGGCCAGTTCGAAGAATTCAGACGGAACTTCGTAGTGTTGCTCGTTCGCCGTCTCGGGGGCGAGTGCGAGCGGACTCTCCGCCAACATCGCGGCGAAGGTGGCCACGTCCGGCCCGGTCGTGGCGTCGCGGAGGCGCTGCCTCACGAGCCCTCGCACCCCCATTCTCAGGCCGGGCAGAGGAACCAGTCCTCGCTCGGCCAGCTCGATACCGAATTCACCCATCATGAGAGTTCCTTGGGTGGCCAGGGGAAGAACACGCTGGTTGTCTCCTGATAGTGCCGATAGGCGTCACCGCGGCTCCGCAGCGCCTGCCTTTCGGTGTGTGGGATTCCTGTGATACGAAAGAGGAAGACTAGCATCATGACTGGGCCGAGCCAGGTGAGTGCTGCACCCTCGGCGATGAGTACGTAGGCCCACCAATGGACCCATTCGAAGAAGTAGTTCGGGTGTCGGGAATACCACCAAAGGCCGTCGCGGCAAGCTAGGCCTTTGTTCGCCGGATCCGCCCGAAAACGAGCCAGTTGGGCGTCGGCAATGCTTTCGCCGGTGACGGCCCCAATCCACACGACAATACCGAGGACTGCGAATGGGCCGAGTGAGGGGCCCTGCATGGCGGCGAGCATGGGTAGGGAGAAGAGCACCGCGACTGCAGCCTGACCCTGATAGAAGAGAAAGAACACCAGGGGCGCTCGCGGACCGAGCTCGACGCGCATCGCTTTGTATCGGCCGTCCTCATCTGTGTGCTTCAGAACCCGGTCGGTCAGCAGGTACCAGGCAAGCCGAAACGCCCACACGGCTCCAAGCGCGGAGACGAGGACTCTGCGCCAGATGTCGCCGTCGCCGAACCAGGGGTAGAGCAGGGCGAGGAAGGCAAGGCCAGCCGACCAGGCGACGTCGACGCTCGTCGCGTTCTTCGTTTTCAACTGACGAAGCCAGAGCCCTGAAAGAGCGACCGCGAGGATCGACCAACCGAGGAGGACGATGGTGTTCATGCGACCGCCTCGATTCGCTCATGTAGACGTGCGTCGATCACACCTTTGGACGCCGGCTTGGCCCAAACGATCTGAGCGCAACCGAGGATCGCCTCGTCAAATCCACCTTCGCAGTAGCAGAAGTAGAAGTCCCAGAGGCGGCGGAATTGTGCGTCGAAGCCCAGCGCACGGATCTCGGGCCAGTTCTCCATGAACGCGGCCCGCCAGCGACGAAGTGTCTCAGCGTAGTGCGGAGTTTGGTCCTCGAAGTGTACGATCCGCATATCTGTCTTCCCGGCAGCGCTGCTCAACGCTGAAACGGAAGGGATAAAGCTCCCGGGGAAGATGTACCGCTTGATGAAGTCGATTTGTCGCTGCTTCGGGTCGTACCAGTCGTCCCGAACCGTGATGGCCTGAATGGCTGCCCGCCCGTGGGGCGCGAGGAGGTCGGCACACTTCTGGAAGTAGTCTTCGAGGAACTGATGGCCGACCGCTTCGACCATTTCTATAGAGACCAGCTTGTCGTAGGTGCCCTCGAGGTCCCTGTAGTCCTTCAGGAGCACGTCCACCCGATCCGATAGGCCCGCCTCGGCGATAAGACGTGAAGCGAATCGATGCTGCTCGACAGAAATGGTGGTGGTCGTCACTCGGCAGCCGTAGATGCTGGCCGCATGGATCGCGAAACCACCCCAGCCGGACCCGATCTCGATCACGTGGTCGTCGGAGGTGAGTTCCAATTTTTTGCAGATCCGGTCGTACTTCTCAATCGAAGCGTCGCGCATCGACGTCCGATCGTCACTAAAGATCCCGCACGAGTAGGTGAGCGTCTCGTCGAGGAAGGTCCGGAAGAAGTCGTTTCCCAGATCGTAGTGTGCGCGGATGTTTCTGGAACTTCCGCTTCGTGTGTTGCGATTCCACACACGCAGCATGGCTAGGAAGGGCTGGGACAGACGGGCCCACCCCGTCTCAAGTCCATCGAGCGCGTCGCGATTGGCTGCGAAGAGGCGCATGAGCGCGGGCAGATCATCCGTTACCCATTCGCCACGGACATAGGACTCCGCAGCGCCGATGTGGCCGCCGAACGTGAGCGAGCGAAAGAAGGACGGGTCCGTCACTTGGATAGAAGCGGGGGGAGTGTGGCCTCTCCCGAAGTGGCTGGTTGTGCCGCCGTGTGTCAGCGCCAGACGCCCGTGCTTAAGCCGCCTGAGGCTCATGCGGACCGCACGTTCCGCTATATGATCAAGAGTGCTCATACTGCTACCTGGTCGGGGTGGTGGAAGTAGGGAAGACGCTTGAGACGCAGCTTAAGAGCCTGCCAGTAGATGCCTGAGGCGATGCGCAGGGTCAACAGCGGATAGCGGGTCAATACGGTGGCGAGAGATCTTCCTGAGATCTCCTCGCGGCGGAGTCGGAGCGTGGCGTCGAACACCTTCGCGTCCTCTTCCTTGTTCTCCATGTGCACCAAGAGTCCCGTGCGCGGCTCGTTGAGTTGCCACGTGTACTCTTGCTCCATTGGCATGAAGGGTGAGACGTGAAACGCTTTGGCGAAGCGATGGGGCCGGCGGGCCGGTGATCCGCTTTCTTCGTCCGCCTGGAGGGCGTAGACGTGGCGCTCCTTCCAGGGTGTGTTCGTGATCTCGGCGAGGATGACGTCGAGACTCTCACCGTCCTCATTAAAGCAGTAGTAAAAGGTCACGGGGTTCATGGCGAAGCCGAGATAACGCAGGTGCGTGAGCATGCGGATCGGCCCTTTGGGACGTCGCCCTGTGAGTCGCTCGGCTTCGGAAACAACCGCGTCTCGAAGGTCGGTCTCACCTTGGCCCAGATAGTCACCCGCACGGAACCATGCGGGAGCGGGGGCGTCAGCGGACCAGAGCAAACGGTCGGAGAAGAGCGTCGGTAACTCCTCGAGGTCGAGGTACATCATGAAGAGCGGATAGGTGAACTCGTGCGGGACTGGACCGAAGCGCCTGTGCCGGACCGTTCCTTCGTAGATGCAGCTCTTCACAGAGCCCCCCCGAACCGCTTCGCGACCGTTGCCGCGCTCCGGACGCCGTCTTCGTGGAAGCCGAATCCCCAGTAGGCACCGCAGTAGTGGGTGTGGCCGTGGCCGCTGATCTCCTCGTGACGCTTCTGGGCAGCCATGCCCTCTAATGTGTACATCGGGTGACTCAGCTGCGTCCGGTAGAGGATGGTCTCCGGGTCGATCGACTCGGTGTCGTTCAGGGTGACGCAATAGGTCGGGTCCGCGTCGAGAGTCTGGAGCTTGTTCATGTTATAGGTGACCGTTGCGGGCGCCTCAGGGTCTGCTCCGACCTTGTAGTTCCAAGATGCCCACGCGCGCTTGCTCCGTGGCAACACCGAAGTGTCAGTATGGAGCACCACGTCGTTCTCCTGGAATGGGAGCGCAGCCAAGACTTCGCGCTCGGCGCGGTTCGGATCAGCCAGGATCGAGAGAGCCTGGTCCGAATGGCAGGCGAAGACGACGTGATCGAATGCCTCACCGTCCACGGTCACGTGCGCGTGGTGCCGCTCGACACGACGCACCGGTGTCGACGTGCGGACGCGGTCCCTGAACGGGGTAGCGAGGGCTTCCACGTACCGGGCGGATCCGCCTTCGATCACACGCCACTCCGGCTGATTGTTCACCGTGAGCATGCCATGATTTTCGAAGAAGCGGACGAAGAACTCCGCTGGCATCTCCAGGACCCGACCTCCAGGGATAGACCAAAGAGCCGATCCCATGGGCATGAGGTAGTGCTCAGCGAGTCGGGGAGACAGATCAGTCGTCTCGATGTATTCGCCGAGGGTGAGCGCTGCCGCGCCGTTAAGAATGGCAGGCGCTGCGTCACGATTAAAACGAAGAATGTCTCGTAGCATCCGGATGTAGCCCGGGCTGAAGAGATTCCTTCGCTGCGCGAATAGTGTGGTGAGGCTGGCGCTGCTGTACTCCAGGCGCGCCGCGTCACTCCGAACACCGAAGCTCATGTTCGATGGCTGTGTGGCGACCCCGAGGTCACTCATCAGCTTGGTGAAGAGAGGGTAGTTCGTCTCGTTGTAGACGATGAACCCGGTATCGACGGCGCGCAGTCGACCGCTGCGCTCTTCGATCGCGATCGTGTTCACGTGACCACCGATCCGGTCCCGTGCCTCGAACACGGTGATGTCGTGGCGGTCTTGGAGAAGGTGAGCAGTGACGAGCCCCGCGACTCCCGTGCCGATGATTGCGATGCGCATGAGCTGGATCCTTTGGTCCAGAGTTGACCGAGGCAGCCTGCGAACAGACCGCCTCGGCACTCCGAAGAAGTGTCTCTCGGTTAGTTCTGTGGGGGGAGCATGACGGAATCGATGATGTGGATGACGCCGTTGGACGCTGCCACGTCGGTAGTCGAGACTTCTGCACCGGCTACATAGACCTTGCCCATCTTGATTTCGATCGGCGCGCTGATACCGGCGAGCGTCTCAGCGGCGGAAAGGGCCACCACGTCTGATGCCATCACTTTTCCGGCTACCACGTGGTAGGTCAGCACTCGGATCAAGGCGTCCTTGTCCGCGAGGAGCGCCTGGACCGTGCCGGCTGGGAGCTTGGCGAACGCAGCGTCGGTCGGCGCGAATACTGTGAATGGGCCGTCTCCCTGGAGCACGCCCAGGAGGTCAGCGGCCTCGAGCGCTGTGGCCAGAGTGGTGAAGGAACCGGCCGCGACGGCCGTTTCGACGATGTTCTTCTCAGCCGTCTGAGCGGCTGCTGAAGCGGGGACAAGAACGAACACGGTGAGGAGCGCGAGAGCGAAAAACTTGCGAGTCATTTTTTGATTCTCCGTGGAGATAATTGCGAGTGTTTAACCGTTGTCCAGCAATCTTCGTCACAAAAGTTCAATGTGTCAAGGTATTGCCAAGCTATTAATTTGACATTGCTTAGACGTGAGTGTACAATTGGGTATGAAAGAATCAGAAAAGGCCAGGCATCCGATCCGGGTGGTCGCACAGCGAACTGGACTCACGCCGGCAACGATTAGGGCGTGGGAACGGCGGTACGACGCCGTTACACCGACGCGATCCGAAGGGGGGCAGCGCGTCTACTCCGATGTAGACGTACAGCGTCTGAGCACGCTAAAGGCGCTTGCCGACGCGGGGCGCGGTATCAGCATGGTGGCCGCCCTCTCTCTGGCAGACGCTGAGGCGTTGCTCACGGAGGACCTATCGACGCGGATCCCCTCAGATTCTTCTGGGCTTGCCGTGCCTCCGTCCGGATTGGATGAAGCGTACAGGTGCGTTCGGGATCTGGATGACGAGGGACTCGAGAAATCACTCTGGCGCGCGCTCGTGATTCATGGCGCTCGGCCCTTCCTTTCTCAGGTCGCCGGCCGGCTCATACAACTCCTTGGGGAGGGTTATGAGGGCGGCCAAATCACGCCCGCGCACGAGCACCTCGCGAGCGAAGTCATCGAGCGGATCCTCGCCCGCGTTGTTGATCGCGCCCGCCCGCACGACGCGCCTAGCCTCATCGTGTCGACGCTACCCGGAGAGAAGCACGGGCTGGGCGCCCGCCTTGCAAGCGCCGCGGCGACGCTCGACGGCTGGAGCGTGGTGTATTTGGGTACGGACTTGCCGGTGGAGGAGGTGGCGATGGCGGCCGTGACGCTGGCAGCGGATGGGGTCGCGATCAGCGTGGTGCGAACAGTCGACGCGATGGACAGCGCGTCCGCGCTGGCGGATCTTCGCCAGGCGCTTGATCCTCGCGTCCTTCTCTTCGTTGGTGGCGGAGGCCTGGCCGAGATTCCCGAGGTTCTCATGCCTGCGGGGCTGATCCAGATGGTCGGACTGGAAGGGTTCGCAGCGCATCATCCCGCCCGCCGTTCCTAGGCGCACATGAGGCTTTGGAGCCTCTACCTCGACGCGAAGGTGGCGTGGGGTCTCCTAGCCCGCGCGGTCCTGCGAGGTGCAACGAAGGGATACAGACAGCACCCGCAGTTGACGCAATTCCGGCAGCTTCGATCTCCAGTTGGCCACCATCAGCGGGTATCTGGCCATTATCGCAGACGAGCCCGAGACGCGCGGCTATCGTTTTGACAGGTCCAGGATCGGGCCCGTGCGCGTGCGTGTGACGATTCCAGTGACGATGGGACAGTTAGGCTTCGAGACGGGACATTTGCGGCGCAAGCTTGAGGCGCGCGCCGCCCGGAGAGATGCGAGCGACTCCCGGCGGCGGCGTTGCCCGTAATCCATCCGCTCTTCACCGTTGTTGAAGACGATGTGGAGGCTTGGGAGAAGGCCCGATAGAGGCACGTCTCGGCCCATGAGTTAGAGTCGTAGCACCGCCCAGTACGGCGGCGCGCGACGAGAAAATGGGCCCAAATCCTTGGTCGAGGCTCCACTACGCGAGCAGGATTCCTCCCAGCAGCACGCCACCCAATGCTCCCAAGCCGCCGAAGGGAGGAAGGGACACTTCGTCGAGGGGGAACTCATCGAGAGTCTGGCTATTCCCTCCGACGATCAACCCAACGGGTGCCTATGCGACGGCCCAAGTCAGGCCTGGCGTGAGTCGTGCTCGGATGCGCTCCAGCATCGATTTCACGATCACCTCTCAGCGAGTCGCGAGCTTCTTACACCGATAAGGCAAGGTCGGGTCAGATGGGATCACTCCGCTTGCACCTCGCGACGTATGGGAAGCATTGTAGTCGCGTAGCAGCCCTCGCTGCTCACATCTCCCTCCGGATGACCCGATGAAGAAGTCGATCAGTGCCCTTTGCCTTCCTCTGGCCGTGGCCGCGTTTCAGGCCTGCGCGCCGGGAGGCACTGAGGAGCTCGGCCAAGCCGCGAACGACCCGGGCCGGTTGGTCATCGTTGGAGGTGCGCTCCAAGCCGACAATGCTGGTGTGTACGATGCCGTGGTCTCGGCCCGAGCCGGGGACGGCCCGCTGTGTGTCGTGCCCACGGCCAGCAGCGACGCTCCGGAGGCGATGAGTGGAGCGATCCAGACCTTGACCGGGTACGTGGGGGATGGGCAAGTAGTCGGCATCCTCATCACGACAGAGGATCCTGCTCGGGCCCAGGACCCTTCCGTTGTCTCCGAACTGGAGGGCTGCTCAGGATTCTATTTCACGGGTGGTTCGCAGAGCCGGATTCTGGATGTCTTCCTCCCGGCAGGGGACACCACTGCGGCATATCGGGCGCTTTGGCAGCGGTGGCAGGAAGGTGCTGTTGTCGCAGGGAGCAGTGCCGGCGCGGCGATGATGAGCCGCTTGATGATCTCCGGTGGAAGTTCTTCGGAGGCCGTGAGCTATGGGATTGCAGCCGGTGGGGACGAGGACGGTGTCCAGATCCGCGAGGGCATGGGCTTCTTCGAACCGCTGCTTGACCAGCACTTCTTGGCGCGAGGTCGAATCGGGCGACTCCTGGTATCCGTTATCCAAGAAGAGTTGCCCGATGTTGGATTGGGGATCGACGAGAACACGGCTCTCGTCGTCGATGGAGATAGCGCCCTCGTTGTCGGTGCTTCCGGCGTCGTCGTCGTTGACGGTCGCGCGGTGGTGAGGGCTGGACCGCACCGTGCGTCGGAAGTGAGGGTGAGCCTGGCTGGGGCTGGGGATGTGCTGGACCTGCGGACGCTCGAGGTCCGGAGGCAGGGCGCGAAGACCGCGGTCGCTATTAGTGACGCGTCGGTTGAGTCACCCGAGGACCCGTTCTCCCGGTGGGCTTTCCTTCATTTGGTAGCCGACTTGGCCGCGAGCGTGGATACGGAAGCGACGTTCGCCGTTTCGGGCGCTACCCTCAAAATCGTTGAAGGGGCTGGGTTTTCTGCATCCATGACGAGTTCCGTGAACGGGGTCGAGGACACGCCGTATGGCTTGTCTGCTGGACCCTTCCGGGTGGATCTCGTGGGACCCGGTTCGTGAAACGGGAGATGGCGGACCGAGTACTCCCGGAGGAACCGTTGTCAGAGGGACGCGGTACCGCGTCGAGGCACGCCAACCCGCTCCATCAGGAGTTCGAGTACTTCGTAGGGTTGTGCTCCGACGACACCGGCGCCGGCGGCCACAAAGGTCGGAACGCCCGTCACTCCAGTCTGTCTCGCTGCCTGCCAATGGGCGTCGATCGTCTCTTTGAAACGGCGCTCCTCCACAACCGCGCGGGCCTTACCTGGGTCCAGCCCGGCCGACTCCGCAGCAGCGACTAGGACGTCCGATTCGGCCAGATTGAGGTCGTCGACGAAGTAGGCCCGAAACAACGCGTCATGGAGGGCATCCGTTGCACCAAGGCTATCCCCCCATGCGGCTAACTCTTGGGCTAGACGGCTGTTGTACGTATGGGTCCTGTCCCCGTACGGGAGCCCTTCGGCCGCAATCAACTCGACCAGACGCTTTCGCATGTCTTCGAACACGGCCTCTTGCCCCTTGAAGAGATCTGCGAGCGAACGACCCGTTTTTGGCGTGTCCGGATGCAGGGGGAAGTAGGTATAAGCCGGCTGGATCTCATATTCGGCCTGAAGCTTTCGAACGCGCCCGGCGCTCAAGTAGCACCATGGTCACACGAAGTCGGTGAACACCTGGAAGATCTCGGGGGCTGAGCCGACGGGTGAGGTAGAGGTCGGGTCGGTCATGGAGTCATTGGGCGACGGGGGTGTGGCCATCCGGCCGGCGAGCGAGCGTTTTCCGAATCTATCCGGACGTCTTGCACCTCGCAGCCTGCGGGGAGCATTGTAGTCGCGCATCACGGTGCCAAGGTCGTTGGTACCCAGAATGACTCGGAGCCCCGCTAGATGACTACATCGAAAGCATTTGCCATCGTTCGCTCCCTCTCACGACGCCTGACCTGGCTAGCGGCTCTCGCCTTGGCTTTGCCAGCCCATGTGGCTGCTCAGCAGCAGCCCGAGACGGTCATCCGAAATGGCCTCATCGTGACCGCGGAAGGGCGCTTGGAGGCTGATGTGCGGATCCGCGGTGAGATCATCGTCGAGATCGGACCGAGCCTGGCGGCCGGCGCGGGTGCGCGGCAGATCGACGCCAAAGGCATGCTGTTGCTTCCAGGCGCGGTCGACACGCACACGCACCTCAACTCAGTGATGCCAGATCCGCCTCGGCCTGACGGAAACCAGGACGACTATGTCAGTGGGTCTGCGGCGGGCTTCGCTGGCGGTGTGACGACAGTCTCGAACTTCAGGGGATTGCTGTCTGGCGAGGACGAAGATGCGTATGCCGCTCGGGTTATTGGGGCCATCGAAGCGAACGGAATGGCCGATGTCTTCATCCACGTGAACGCCGGGAACGACCCCACCCCCTTTGGACGCGACCGACTGAAGGCTCTGGTCGAGCGAGGCTTCGTGAGCACGGGCGAAGATTTCATGGCCCGGTCCGGCTACGACCACCATGCGTTGGAGTGGTATCAGACCCATGAAGAGTCTGGCAAGGTTGGGGTGCTCAGCATGATGCACGCCGAGGACTTCGCCATTCTCCAGGGGACGAGAGACCGACTGATGGCTGAGGGCAAAGGATCGATTCACAATTTTGCGCAGAGTGCTCCGGACGTCGCAGAGGTCGTTGCGGTGCAGAGGGTGGTGGCCATCGCGGAGGCAACGGGGGCCCCCATGTACATCCTGCATATCTCGTCGGGGCGGGCGCTGCAGGTGGCCGAGGATGCAATGGCGAGAGGTCTGCCTGTGTATGTCGAGGCGCGCCCCATGTACCTGCACCTCACCCAAGAGGTGTATCAAAGGCCGGACGTCGGGCTTTACCTCGGAGGACCACCCATTCGCGACCAATGGGACCAGGACAAACTCTGGGAAGGCATCGCGAAGGGGACCGTCCATACCATCGGCACGGATCACACGGGCTATTCGAGGGCGACGAAGCTCGACACGACCCAGACGATCGCAAGTGTTCATGCGGTAGGGACCAAGCGGCTGGGCACGCCGAACCTGCAGGAGTACCTACCGATGATGTTCTCGGAGGGCGTTCTGACGAGTCGGATCACTCTCGAGCAGTTCGTCGCGGTTACCTCCACCAACGCGGCCAAGTTGTTTGGGTTCTACCCCCGAAAGGGAACGATTCAAGTGGGATCGGATGCCGACATCGTGATCTGGGATCCGACCATCACAAAGCAGATCCGCGAAGAGGATCTGCTGTCCGGGGCCGGCTATTCCGCCTATGAGGGATGGGAGGTCACTGGATTTCCGCGCACGACAATCCGTCGGGGCGAGATTGTTTACGACAATGGCGTCGTACTGGCCGAACCGGGTTCGGGGAAGTTCATTCCGGGAGCGCCGTTCGAACGGCCGGTGCTACGCCCGGTAACCAATCGCCGGTGAGACTGGAGGACGAGAACCCTGGAGGACGACAGCAGTGATGCGAGCCATTGAGTAGTGACGGTGACCCGAAGCCCGTGAGCCTAGCGAGGATGCGCGGATCTATGCGTGAGGTCGTGCTCATCGTCAGCGGTGTGCTCATCGCGCTCTCGCTCGAGGCGATGTGGCAATACCGAGTGGATCGCTCGGACGAGCAGGCCTTGCTCGAAGAGTTCGCGATCGAGTTTCAGGAAAACGAAAACACGCTCGACCGGTGGATTGTATTGCACCAGAGCGTTGCTTCATCGGTAGAGGCACTTCTGGGCTATCTCGAGTCGACGGGTGAGGGAGCGTCAGTGACGCTCCCGGATTCCTTGATTGCACTCATCGGAAGAAATCCGACCTTCGATCCCGACCTGAGCAGTCTGGACGCGGCCGTGAGCTCAGGCCGTATATCGCTCATTCGCTCCCCTGAGACGCAGAGTGCTCTAGCAAGCTGGAGTCGTTCGCTGGCCGATGCACAGGAAGAAGAGCAACGGGCCTCGGAGCAGTTATACCGCGAGCTCCTGCCGATTCTGGGCGAGGTCGCCTTGATTGGCGAAGCGTACTCGTGGCTGATCAGTGATGTGCGTGACATCATGAGGGGCGGGGTCGGAATTGAACGGCCGACCTCTTCTTCTTTCATGGTCGTCGACCGCCGCCTGATCAACGCATTATGGGTGCGGTATCGCCTTACGCGTTCGGCCGAAAACGAGCTGCAGATCCTCCGGTCAGACCTTACCGATGTCCTCGCGCTTCTCGGACGGTGATTCCATCTACTGGAACCCGAAC
Source organism: Longimicrobiales bacterium (assembly GCA_029245345.1). Taxonomy (NCBI): domain Bacteria; kingdom Pseudomonadati; phylum Gemmatimonadota; class Longimicrobiia; order Longimicrobiales; species Longimicrobiales bacterium. The sequence goes on along the minus strand of JAQWPM010000022.1, from coordinate 31,178 downwards.
ACCAGCGGGAAGACCAAGACGACGATCGATGCCCAGACGGCGTATACCGGCATGTATGCAGTCTGCCACCGCTCAAGGGCTGAGAAGCTCCCGCGTCTTCGGACGAACTTCATGTAGAGCACGGCCGACCAGGCCAGGTTCACGACTAGGATCAGATTTTCGCCGAGCGCCGCGACCCGATTGGGGCTGAAGCCGAACTCCGTGATCCGGGCCATGATGGCCCAGAGGGCTAATGCGTCCACGAGTAGAGCACAGATCACGAGCAGGAGCGACAGGGAATCAAAGAGCGTGGGTTCCGCCTGTGGGTCCCGGGCCGAGATGGAGTACAGCAACAGGCCCACGACCAAGACGAGCAGGAGGTCGAAGCCGATCAGGACGTCCCGCTCCACCTGAATCCCACTCCCCGTGAGCACCATAGTGATCAAGAACGCCAGGAGCATGAGGGTGAAGAGAGGGGTGAAGATCAGCGTCAGCACCGGAGCCATGTTCTCGATGACGCTCTGCTTCGCCTCGACCAACCAGCCGGCGATGATGACTGCTCCCGCAGCGCCTACAGGCATGATCCATGTGGTTACGAGCAACTCCGGGTCCATCCCAATAGCGCTGAAGACGAACGCGGTGAGTCCCATCAGTACGCCGCCGCCCAAGGCGATGAGCACGTAGTAGATGAAGCACTCGCCAGTGAACCGCACGTAGTTCATTCGATGATCGTGGCTCCGCCAAGCACCTCCGGCGTACGCGACTCCCACCGCGAGCCAGAGCGCCATGGGAAGGTGGATGATCGCCAGGAGTTCCGTTTGTCCCTGGGCTTCGAAGGGGATGAGGTTCACGGCCAGTACGGCGGCGACGAAGGTCGCGGCCAAGCCCACTCGGCTTGCTGATGCCAGCCCGCGCTTCCATGCGAAGAACCCTGCGAGGAAGGGCAGCACAAAGAAGCTGATATTCCTCAGATAGAACAACGCGTCGGCGTCTCCGTCCCATGTTACGCCGAAGAACTCAGGCACCTTGATGGCGACCCCGGCGCACACAGCCATGCCTAGAGCCATCATCGCTTCTCGGCTCCACAACGTGTCGCTCTCACCCGCGTCCGCTACGACGAGGCGCTTCCACAGTCGTTCCGAGTGATCCCGCGCGAATTCTCGGGACAGAGTGTCGAGTTCGCCGATCCGTTTCACGCCGATAAGGAACGCCTCGTCAACGTCGAGCCCGGCCCCCTGGAGGTCGGCCACCTGACTCCGGAGGTGGTCTTCGAGCTCATCTATGTCTGCGGCATCGATCGCTTGTCGTCGGCGCACGTAGGACCGCCACTCGTCGATCCGTTCCTCGAGCACCTGCGCGCCTTCTGTCTGCGCCATTAGAGGCCCTGCACTGCGAGTTGGAAGGACCGGAACGGGGTCGCGCGGAGTGTCTCATTCACGATCTGCCACTGCTTCCGTTGGTTCGTCAGTTCCTTGGAGCCCTGATCCGTGAGCCGGTAGTACTTCCGCCGTCGGCCCGACTCGGACTTGCCCCAGGTGGCGTCCACCAGGCCATTCCGCTCTAGCCGATGAAGGACTGGGTAGAGCATGCCGTCCGTCCACTGAAGCCTGCCGCCCGACAGCTCGTCCACCCGTTTGATGATGGCGTAGCCGTAGCTCTCACCGTCACTGAGGATGGCGAGTACCAGAGGCGTGGCGGATGCCGCGACCAGGTCTTTGCCGATGTCTATTTCGGGAGACACGACGGTATCCAGAGAGGGGGGCGTTGATACATAGAAGTATTATACATGACAGTGCTATGTATGTACACGTGCTCGCTCTTTGTCGGGTCGGGGGCTCTCGCCTCGCGGGTCGGTCCAGCGCGTAGGCATGATGGTGCCGCGGAGGTTCAGGTCGTCCCAACCGAGGAGTACGGCCCTGGAAGACCGCACGTTGCACGCCAAACTCCTCGGGTACGGCGACTAGGCGAGTCGGGCGCGGTCGCGGCGGCTGCCTGGTGTTTGATAGATGGGTCCACTGGATCTTGGCATGCGGGCTACCAGACACCCTTCGCACGCACCGCAACGGCTCCTACCAATCCTTCCAGCGCCTTTCGTGATCTTCGCATGGAGGCAGAGTAGAGGGCTCTAAAGCCCTTGATGCCCAGGCCGGCGCCTAACACGACCCCGACAACGGCACCCACGGGTCCGAGACCGATGGCCAACCCGAGAGCCCCGAGTCCGCCGAGTCCGACACCTCCACCGAGCGTCGCCGCGACGACCACCAGGACGCCTCCAAGCTTCTCCGACGTCACGGGGCTCTCTAGGGTGATCTCACACGACGGAGTTGGCTCGTCCTTTGGCCGCAATGACACGAAGACCTGCTTGAGCCCGGCGTCTGCCATGTCGAACGCGAATCCCCGTTCGAAGGCGTTTTTCATTCCGGGTAGGTCGAAGATCAACGCCCCACCATCGAGCGGATCGCCTACGTCGTCCGTCAACGTCAGGCGAAATGGTTCAGTGGGGAAAACCTCTTGCATCGCTGAAAAAACGTCTTCCGGGGTGGCGTCGAAGACCCTCTGTACGACGATCGCATCGGGCGGATCGTTCAGGAGTTTCCGAGCCAGAGGATGGCCCTTGCGATGCCCAGCGAGACTCCGCTCCGCACGGAGGTGCACCAAGGCTGCTTCGACGTATTCCCCGGCGATCCCTGCCTCATGGGCCGCTTCGCGGACGTGCGTGAGCGCATAGCCGTCGGACGGAAGGTGGGGTTCCTCACCCTCGCGCTGGGGGCTTTCGACCTGCTTCCCGGCGTCGGCCTGAAGCTCAGCTGCCTTGCTCCAGACCTGCGCGGCCTCTTCGTCCGTGAGAATTTTTGGGTCCCGGTCCGCCATCTTTGGAAGAGCCCGCTGCTGAGGTGAGTCAACGAGGAAGGGCACGGGGCCCTGTGGTGAAACTAACCGAAGCGACTGCACTCGTGTCTCAGTCCACCGCCCTGGAGTGAGCACATTCGCCCGTTTCGTCTTGCATGTCCCGGTTCTGGACTGGCATTGCAGCGGTGAGCAGAATCCGGGCGCCATGTGGAGGCACCACGAGGGAGGCCAGCGCCGCAACGGAATGACTGTGCGGGGCACGCTGCTTGCCCGTCGCGGACAGCGGGAGGCATTGTGGTCACTTACAGGGATGTGATATCTCACAGTTTCCGGAGTTTCAGGAATCACTAGGAGCCAGGATGCGGAACGTGAGATGCAGGATGTTGAGTAGGCCTCCTCGGACACCGATGCTCGCCCTCGCAGGTGCCTGCATGGTCCTCTCTACGGCTTGTTCCGACTCGCCTCCCGCGTCCGAGACCAGATTGGTCCTCGCGGGCCAGGCGTTGATCAAGAAGGATCCGCGGATCCGGTGGGAGGACCCGTATGGAAGCCTCGCCCCCATCTTGGATCGTGCGGACGTCGCGTTCACCAACTTCGAAATGGCGATTTTGTCCGACGAGGACCGGTGCGGCGTGTCTGCCGACTACGAGGTCTCGCTCGCTGAGCCTCGATTGCCCGCAGCGACTCGGCCTGGAAACACAGGAGGCCCACACGCGGTCGCTCCTGACGTGATGGGTTTTCTCGCCGATCGTGGCTTCAATCTCATGTCGCTTTCGAATAACCATGCCTATGACTTGGGAGACTGTGGCGTTGCTGCGACCCAGGCTGCGGCAGAGGCACACGAGGTCGCCTATTCCGGCACCGGCGCAGACGTCGCCACCTCTACGGCACCTGGCTACCTCACCGTTGGCGACTTCACCATCGCCTTGATTGCTGCCACGACGAGCCATGACGAGCGGTCTGCGATTGGGCACGCCGTGAACGGGGTCTGGACGGGAAGGCAGGAGGATTGGGATCGAAATATCTCCGCAGTTCGTGAGGCGGCTGCCAACGCGGACTTCGTTCTCTTCTACCAGCACTTTCAGATTGATCTCGACGAATTCGAGGGCGTGGCGCCGGGTGATTCGACCGGGGACGGGCACGTCTGGGTTGCGGACGTTGCGCAGTGGCAGACGGACTTCGCCCGAGCGGTTCTAGATGCGGGGGCCTCCATGTACGTGGGGCACGGCCACCGGGCTTTTGATGGGGTCGAGGTCTATGACGGCAAGCCGTTGATCCGGCAGCTCGGCGGCCTCGCGTACCAAGGACTGAATCCGGTAATCGGCGGATACGATGAGCACAGGCCCTGGGAGGGTCTGGTCGCGGAGGTCGTCATCCGTGAAGGCCGAGTCGAACAGATCGATTTCATCCCTCTCGATCTGGACGAAGGCGAGACCTATCGTGAGGAGTATGACGATCTAGAGTTCTTGTCTCGCCGCGGCCTCGCTGAGTTGGCGAGCGGTGGGCTGGCCGACGCCATTCTGGAGCGATTCCAGGGCTTGTCCGCGGAGTATGGGACGGACCTGTCGATTGCGGCCTCCCGTGCGACCCTCGTGATCGGTTACCCGGACGGAATCTGATGATGTGGAGCGAAGGAATGAATCATCGCTTTGTTGTTCGCGTTGCGCTCGTCTGCGCAGGTGCGTGCTCACCCGAGGCCCCCGCGTCTCAGGCTACGACGGCCGAATCACCGGGGTAGCCGGGTACGACCATGGGGATCCACGCGCCTACTCAGCATCCGCTGTACGACGGCCGTTTCGTGATCTCGGGAAGCCGGGTGTATCAGGCCGGATCGCTCTCCGACGCTTCGCCGTGGGATCACTTGAGTGACGACGGGACGAACGTGCACGAGGTCCGGGGCACGATCGAGATCGATGTCGATGAATTCTCCAACACCGGCACGTTCCGGGCCTCGCTGCAGTTGCCGGAAGGTGAATACGCCGTAGAGCTCGATCGCTTCGAGGAGTTCTCGCCCTGTCACGACGGAGGGATCGCGGCCTGGCTTTTCGAGCACGGGGATTCCGGCGGCGATTCAGGTGGATTTCTATATCCGAAGTCCGGCGGCGAACGAGGACAATCATCCAACCCGCGAGGTGTTCGATCCCTTCTTCGCGATGGAGACGACCTGGCGGCAGGAGTGGACGGTTGAGGCTAGAGTTTGTCCAGCACCTCAGACCAGTCGGCCAAGTCGCGCTGTCCCTTGGGTGAGAGGTCGTAGTAACCCGTCTTCACTCGCTCGAACCAACCGTAGTGATTGTCACGCAAGATAGGCCCGGCGCGTTCCACGTCAGCGCGCTCCCGGATTATGTTGACCTTGAGCGTCCCCTCGCTCGACAACTCCCGAGCACACCGAAGTGCGTCTTGGCGGTATGCGGTCAGCCGTTGGCGAGAGGTCGAGCCTCCGACCTCTGGGTCCCCGACCCGTTCGGCGAACTCTTTGAGCAGGCGTTCGCTACGGCGGGCGTTCGTCCTTGGGCTGTATGGGGTGGGATCCAGCACAGCAACGACGTTGCCTCGAGACGAGACGGTAAGGAGGCCGAGCCCGAGGCGGCGGAACAGGCTCAATACCTGCTTTCTTCGTGAACGCCAAGTGGCGCTTTGACCCTTCCCGATGCGGAACGCCACGTACACGAGCGGGGAGATGTTCAGTCGGTCCACAGCTTGGAGCAGCAACGCGAAGTTCAGGCGCTCCTTCAACTCCACCACGACGGCGTCCTCTGCACCACGCACGCCCACGACATCGCACGCCCCAATCTCGCCCTTCACTGCATATCCCTGAGCTTCCAAGAATTGCTTTACTGGGGCGTAGAGGTCGGTTTCAGCCATTCCGTAGCATGTTCGTGAGTCTTAGGTGGAGTGCGTGTCACCGGATTGTACCGGGCGGAGAAGGGTGGTGGCTAGAAGGGGCCTCCGCGAGCGCCCTGAGGGCGCTCGCGGTATTCTGACCGGGCCCGATGCCTGATCCCTATAGGTGGATTGTTCTCTTGCTGGATGTGGATGTGCCTACACCATGGAAACCGCAGCTTTGCCTTCTCTTGTCCTTGGCACTGGTTGTGGCCGGACGGCCCGAGGCGGGCGTCAGCCCGTAGAGCCTGACGACTGTTCTGCGACAAACTCTCTCACGCGCCCGGTGACGTATTCGATCTGGCCCTCACCGTCGTGCGCCCATTTGGGCAGAGTGAGTTTGTTGACGGTCAGGATGCCGCTGCCCATCCCCAGGAGGCCGAGCATCGCGAGGTCGAGGATCTCCTCGACTTCGCCGTCTCGATATCTGCGTTCGTCGGCCATGGCTTACGTTAGCACGTGGGAGTGCCAACGCCCGGGCGAAACGTCCAATCGAATTCCCGCGTGTACAGATAGACGGCCTCACCAATGGTGACGACGACGCCGATCCTGTCCCGATCGATCTGTTCAAGGAACTCGTTTCGGCATCGGTAACCGTCCAGATAGAGCGCACCGCACTGGGATTGATCGTCCACGTTTCCAGCTGCCTCAGAGGCAGCCATGGTCCGCTCATACCCCATTCTCGCCGGGAGGGGCGGCGCCCCGAACGAGCCTACACAGGCCCGCCGGCCATGGGACACTGGGATGTAGAGCCAACGAAGGAGGTCGGTGTTGTCCTTCGCTTTCAGCATCGCTTGCGCCAGACGGATGCCTTGGATGTTTCGATACCCTCGCAAGGTGGCGGGGTGCTGGCCGAATTGGAGGGCGAGGAAGTCCTCGAGCTTCTCGTTGGTGACTGTCACATCTAGTGGGTCCAGTCGAAATGGCTCAGGTCGCATTTCGAGGTCGATGCCGTACTGGCCCTCGGGCCCGACCTCGAAGAGCGGCGTCTCATTTTCGAAGTAGCCGAGTCGCTCCACGACGAGGTAGAACTGCCCGGCCCCGGGCGTGGTGATCCGGTAACGACCGTCTACATCCGTGGAACTGCCTGCGACTGGCTTTCGATCTGTGTCCAAGAGGATGACTGCGGCAAGGCCCACCGGGCCGCCGTTTTGTGTGTCCACGATCTGCCCGTGGATCTCCTGGGCGGATGCCTCGCCGTGGGAGCACACCGTCGCAGCAATGAGTGCTGCAGCAGTGGCCGTCCATAGTCGCATCACGACTACGCTCCTCGATCCCTAGAGTCAGTTTGGTTTTGGTCACGACATTCTACGGCCTTTCGCCTGAAAATGTTGCCTACATTCCGGTGGTCGCGCTGCTTGGCTGAGAGGGGCATGTTGGGTCGCATGACTTTTCAAACATGCTCCATTGTCCGCCGGATTCCGTTGATTGTCGTGCTAATGGCGGCGTGTTCGCCAACACCTGATCAGGTCGAAGACGTTGCCGGGGATGTCGGACGACCCACGCCTGAGTTCGTCCGGCATCAGCCGGATCTGTTCACGGACGTCGGCGCCCAACCCAATGCGTGGGCGGACTACGACAACGATGGAGATCTGGATCTCTTCGTTGGATTCCGGGGCCGTGAGAATCGACTGTACCGGAACGACCAAGGCACGTTCACAGACGTTGCTGGGTCGGTCGGCCTCGCGACCCAGGCTGTACCGGAGGCCGAGACAAGGGCAGCTGCCTGGGGCGACTATGACGGCGACGGTGATCTCGATCTCTACCTCGGGTATACCGTGGCATCTCGTGCGCCGGTCAAAGATCGGCTGTATAGAAACGACGAAGGCGGCGCGCGCTTTGTCGACGTGAGCCAGGTAGTGGGCTTGGACATAGAAGGGGCGACGCGACAGCCTGCCTTTGTGGACTACGACGGGGACGGCGATGTCGATCTGTTCGTTGCTCTCAGGGATCAGCCGAACCGGCTCCATCGGAACGATGGAGGGCTCTTTGTAGATGTGACGGCGGCCTCAGGTATTGGTGACCCCCGCCGAACCGTCGGCGCCGCCTGGTTCGACGCGGATGAGGACGGTGACCTGGACGTCTTCGTCGCGAACCAGAATGGAGATGAGGACGGCTTCTTCCAGAATCAGGGGGACGGCATGTTCGTGGATGTTGCCGCCGAGATGGGCATGCATCAGCCCGGCCGTTCGGACGTTCAAGGGAGTGTGGGAACGGCAGTGGCGGACTACGACAACGACGGAGATCTCGACGTGTTTGTGGCGTCGTATGGGCCCGACCTCATTTGGGAAAATCAAAGACCCGAAGGGGGCTTCCAGCTTCGGTCCGTAGGGACCGGCCTCGAGGGGGATCATCACTCGGTCAGCGCCGATTGGGGTGACATGGACAACGACGGTTGGCTCGATCTCTACGTTGGGGTTTTCCTCTCGGGGGTGCCTGAAGCGCCAGACTATCTTTATCGGAACCTCGGTGACCGGAGCTTCCACACGGTCACGCCTGACCTGATGGTGGAGCGTGGCACGAGTCACGGCGTGGCTTGGGCAGACTTCGACCAGGACGGCGATCTCGACTTGGCGCTCGCCAACAACGATCCCACGGGCGGCACCCATCACATATACCGCAATCTTTCCAGCGAGGACGTGTCAGCCCGGTCGCTCCAGGTCGTCCTGTTGGATGACCAAGGACGCTGGACACGAGCTGGTTCCGAGGTGCGAGTCTTTGACGCGGCGTCCGGCCAGCTGCTGGGCACTCGGATGATAGAGACAGGAGGCGGCTATTCATCTCAAGGTGCGAGACCCGTTCACTTCGGACTGCCGCAGGGAGTTGAACTGGTAGACGTAGAGGTCACTGTACTACTTGATGGAACCCGTTCTGTGACTCGCGAGGACGGGATCGATCCCGCCGCTCTCGTCGGACGACCTCTCGAGATCCGGAGGTAGCGCGATGATCGACCGACGACAGTTGATCGAGTGAGTGCCATGGAGCCGATATTTCGTGAAGCGACCGAGGCCGATCTGCCGGTCATCGTGTCCCTCCTCGCGAACGACCCACTCGGCGCGCTGCGTGAGGGCGGCTCAGATGTGTTGGTGCCGTCGTACTACGATGCGTTTCGTGCGATCTCCGGCGATCCGAATCACGAACTAATCGTAGCTAGCCTCGGCGGAGCTGTGGTAGGTGTTTTGCAACTGTCCTTCATTCCGCATCTCACCTATGAGGGTGGCTGGCGGGCGCAGATTGAAGGGGTGCGGGTTGCTGAGGAATCGCGGTCCGGCGGTGTAGGGAAATCGTTGTTCGAACACGCGATCTCCCAGGCGCGACGGAAGGGCTGTCACCTCGTCCAGCTCACAACGGACCGCCGCCGCCCCGAGGCCCTCCGCTTCTACTTGAGTCTGGGTTTTGAGGGGACGCACGACGGATTGAAGCTCCACCTCGAGGCGGAGTCGTAATGACTCCTGTGGTTCTCGATATGGATGCGGCACCAGAGGTTGTCGACGTGCTCTGTGAGGCGTTCTACGACTATCCCGTCATGCGTTGGGTCCTCGGGTCACCGTCGGACTACACCGCCCGCCTCCACGAGCTGATGACCGTCTACGTGATGGCACGAGTGCTACGGGACGAGGTGATGATTGGTGTGCCCGGGCCCACGGCTCTGCTCGCTGCGGCGACGGTGTCGTATCCCGGCCAACGTGAGAGCCCTCCCGAACTCGGCGAATTGCGTGAACGGACTTGGGACTCTCTCGGCCCTGCAGCACGGTCCCGCTACGAGTCCTTCGGAGCTGCGAACGCACCGTTTGAGGTGGAGGCGCCGCACATCCACTTGGACATGATCGGCGTGCGGAGTGAGGCAAAAAGATCGGGCTTGGGCGGCGCAATGATGCGGGCCGTCCATGACCTATCGGAGGAGGCACCGTGGTCGACGGGGGTCACGTTGACGACTGAACTGGAAGCCAACATTTCCTTTTACGAACACTTCGGGTACGACCGCGTGGGCAGTGCCCGAGTGGATGCTGAGCTGACGACCTGGGGTTTCTTTCGGCCGGATCCCGCGTGCTGAGGCGCCTGACTCGGGGACCGGAGCCGGGCACGCTCCTCACGATCGCGCTGTACCCGAAACCGGTCGAACTGGAAGGCTTGAACGTGGGAGTCGCGGGGCAGTGCGAGAAGCGCCGATTCTTGTCTGCACGGCCTGTGAGGGTTGTGTCGAGATGCTGAAGAGAGTCATCCCACTCACCCGAGGGTGCTACGACGAGGATGGTCGCCTGTGCTTTGGTAGTCGAGCCGAAAGTCGCTTGTGAGTGGGTACATCGACGACCAGCCGGCCTATTTAGGCACCTCCGACATCGAACGATACGAGCCGTGGGAGCTTCATTCGATCGAGGTGTTCGACTTCGGCCACGTGCGGGTCCACACTCGTGAGTACATGCAGGATGTTCTGCAGGGCAAGAAGAGCCTGCGTCCCAAAAGTTGGTGTTTTTTCAGCGGAGCAGGAGGCGGAATGTGATTGTCCGGTCGTGGAGTGGCGCTACCAAGCCCGGTGCGGCGCAAGCCTACCTGGCGTTCCTAGAAGGATCGATCCTCCCAGAAATCAGAGAGGTACCTGGGAACTTGGGTGCTCGAGTGCTGCGTGGGACCGCCGGTGATTCAGACTCGTTCATCGTGCAGACGTATTGGGTCGACCTTGAATCGGTGGCGGCTTTCGCGGGCGCCGACATCGGGGTGGCGGTGGTACCTGAAGAGGCCCAAGAACTCCTCGCGACCTACGACCGTCGGGCCGAACACTTCGATGTGGTGCTCGACCTAGGCGCCTGAACCGTTCGCGGTCAGCGACTCCCGGCGCGGAGCTGACGCAACAACTCGATCGTGCCTGGATCTCCCAGCGTGACCTCCACGAGTCGTTCGGCATAGATGATGGCACCGTCGGTGTCGCCCGAGTCTCTGCTGTATGTCGCGAGTGCGGTGAGTACATCCCGATCGAAGGGGCTTACTGACAACGCCGTGACCAAGACCTCGATTCCTTGGTCCACATCTCCATTCGATGCCAACGCAACGCCCAGGACATACTGGAACCGTGCGTTTTCTGGCTGCGTCATCGCCGCGCTGCGCAGGAGTGGCAGCGCCGATTCTGGTGTTCCCTCTCGCACCCGAAGGAGTCCGAGCGCGTGCTGCACCTCAGCCGCGTCTGGCTGTGCGTCCAGAGCCGCGAGCAGGACTTGTTCCGCGAGATCGTCTCTCCCCGTCGCACGATGCATGTCTGCCAGGTTCAGGTGTGCGACACGATCCGTTGGATCCGTCGCGATGGCCTGTTCGTATGCTCTTCGTGCTTCGTCGACACTTCCGCGAGCTCCATATAGATCTCCCAAAGCGACCCATGCACCGGAGTGATCTGCGTTTACCAGATTCGACTGCTCGTATTCGTCAAGCGCGGTCGAGAGCGCAGCAGCCTGTGCCTCGTTAGCCGGATTCGCGAGTGACGACGCCAGCGCCCGAGTGGCTTGCAGGCGCACCGCGCGGACGGGATCGGATAGGAGGGGGAAGAGGAGAGCAGACACGACACTTTCCGGGAAGCCAGCGAGTGCCTCGGCAGCTCCCGTACGAACCAATGGATTTGGATCATTGAGTCCGGTGCGAATGGCCTGTACCGCTTCGTTCGACGGATATCCGGCGAGTAGTGAGGCCGCTGTGGCACGAACGATCGGAGCGGCTGAGCGGTCCGCCGCGAGTAATGTGAGCGGGTCGAGTGCGTTTGGATTCCCGGCCCGGGCAGCGGCGATCACTTCGCTGTGGTGCGTGCCCCGGGTGGATGCCGGCCCGTACCAGGATTCGAATGCCTCGCTCGCCCACGCGACCGTTTGGTCCTGGTGACAGCGGCTGCACGCGTTCGGAGCGCCCGTCGCTTCAGTCAGGTCGGGCCGCGGGACTCGAATGCCGTGATCTCGGCGGGGGTCGACCACCATATAGGTCGTTTCGGGCATGTGGCATTCGACGCATTGTGCACCGGTGGAGCCTTCCTCGTGGAAATGGTGCGCATTCGTGTCGAAGGTCGCTGCGCTGTGGCACTGGCCACAGAGTGTGTTGCCGGTGGCGCGGAGTCCGAGCGAGTGGGGTTCGTGGCAGTCCGCACACGTGACTCCGGCCGCGTACATCTTGCTTTGGATGAACGAGCCGTAGACGTAGACCTCTTCACGGATCTGTCCGTCAGGGTAGTAGAGGTCTTCCCGAAGTAGGCTCACCCGATAGGTGTCGTGGAGTGATGCGCCCGACGCGTCAGAGATCGTTGCTCGCCTTGCGTGACAACGAGCGCAGTCTTCGACAAGGGTCGAGGGTTCGGTCGTGGTGAGCGATGCAGTCGCTGCACCGGCTGCGGGACTCCAAGCGCGGGCCGGCTGGACCATGCTACGGGAGAAGCCCCAACCGGACTCGGGTTCCGGGGCAGGGCGCGACGCGGCCAGAGCGCCCACGGCACCGGCGACGTCCACGTGAATCGACCCGGGTCCATGACAGGATTCACACGAGACGTCGACCTCGGACCATGTCGTCGTGAACGTCAGGGTCTCTGCGTCGTACCCTTTCTGAAGGTTCGTCGAATGGCACTCAGAGCACACCGTGTTCCAATTTTGGGCTGGACGCGTCCAATGCAGTGCGCTTTCGGGACCGGTGTCCGCATCCGGATAGAGGTGAAACCATCGCTGACCGCCCTCTGCTGTAGGTCTCGAATCCCACGCGATACCCAAGACTTGCAGGCGCCCCCCGGGGAAACTGATGAGGTACTGCTGGAGAGGGGTGACTCCGAAGGTGTAGACGACCTCGTAGTCCGTAAGCGCACCGCCCGGGCCTTCCGTGCGCACGAAGAACTGCTCTCCACTCTGCGAGAACGTCGATGTCACTCCTCGGTGCGCGAAGGTCGCACCGGAGAAGTCACCGAGGACCGCGTCCGGAGTGGCTTCCTGCATGGCGAGGTCGTGATGGGAGCCCCGCCAGGCCTGGGTCTCTGCCACATGGCACTCGGCGCACGCCGCTGCGCCAACATAGGCGGCCACGGCCCCCGCCGGTGCGGGCCCTTCGTCACATGCGATGACGACGAGCGACAGCACGAGCAGGCCAGTACCGCGGCTGACACGAGGAAGGGTGTTCACGGGACGGTGGTACTCGAGGTCGTTCAGTCCACCATGGCCGTGACCGCAAGATTTGCGGTGACATTTGCGCCGGTGATGAACATGTCGGGAATGATGTCCAAGGCGATCAGGACTCCGATGCCTTCAAGGGGAAGTCCGAACGCCTGATAGAGCGGGGCCATGACAAACAGCCCGCCACTCGGAATGCCGGGAGAGTAGAACGAGAGCGCCCCGATTCCTGCGACCAGAGCTGCGCCTTCGACCAGCCCCAACTCGACGCCAAACAAATTGGCGATGAAGAACGTGCCGGTGACCCGCACTACTGGCGACGCATACTTGAAGAGCGACACTGCGGCGGGGAGTGCGAGTCCGGCTACTTCGGGCCGAATCCCGAGCGTTTTCTCGGCTTCCTCCATGAGGACGGGCAGCGTCGCGAGCGACGAGCGGGTACTGAACCCGACGGCTTGGGCGGGAGCTGCGGCCTTCGCGAACAAACGAATCGGTGTCTTGCTGAACATGCCGACGAGGGGGTAGAGCAAAGCGGTCACGAGGGTCGCCAACAGCGACGCCGTGATCAAGAAGCCAGCGACCGCACCCACGAGGGAGGAGCCCGTCCGGGCCGCGAGGTTCAAGGTCAACGCGAAGACCCCGATCGGAGCGGCCGCCAGAATCCACCCGATAACGACGAACATCGTGTCGCCGACCGCTTGGGCACCACCAACAATTCGCGCGCGGGGCCCGGGATCAATGCGCGCCGCGGCCAAGCCGAAGAGCACACTGAACAAGACCAATGGTAGGATCGCTCCTTCAGCCGCCGCCGCTACGGGATTCGACGGGAGCAAGCCGACGAACCAATCGCGAAAAGGCGGAAGCGTGACCTCCGTCGTCGCTGCTCCGGCCGCCAGCTCGGAGACCTGAGCGGCGTCGGCACCGAGCAGGGTGAGGAGGGGCGGTGCGAGCAGCCCGCCGAGAGTCGCGGAAAGCGCTGCGAGTCCCACGAACCAAGCGACTGCGCCACCGCCAATTTTGGCGACTGCGCCTGTGTTCGCCGAGGCGATCCCAGAGATGAGCAGTGAAACCAAGAGCGGGATGACCGTCATCCGGATCGCGTTCACCCAGAGTCCGCCCACCGGTTCGATCCAACCCACTACGGAAGCTGCTAGGCCCGCTTCAGCCGGGGACAGAATGAGCCCAATGACGAGCCCGGTCACCAAGCCGATGAGGACACGCATGGCCAAGGACATCGGCTACACCTTTTGTGGATGAGAGAGCATGGTCGGCAACATGCGTCGCACAGATACGAGGGGCGAGGGGATGTTGCAAAGTTCGGTCGTGGTCCTAGGATGGAACTTATGCCCATCGACAATCCCATCGGTCCCTCTTCAGGGCGACCACTCGTGCTCTTCGACGGCGTGTGTACGCTCTGCAGCGCGGCCGTGCAGTGGTTGATCGCTCGAGACCCAGACGCCCGGCTCCGTTACGCCTCTCTACAATCCGACGCGGCCCGAGCTGCCTTGGAAAAAGTGGGTGCTCCGGGTCCGGGATCTCTCCCTGACAGTATTGTTTTCATCGACGACGAAGGTGTTCACGTTCGTTCGGCAGCGGCAATCCGCATCGCTTCGAATCTGGGGCCCCCGTACAGTATCTTGAGAGGGGCGCTTCTGGTGCCGCGGCCTATTCGCGATGCGCTGTATCGCTTTGTGGCGCGGAACAGGTACAGGTGGTTTGGGCGGCGCGAGGTGTGCATGCGTCCGAGTCCTGACCTCGCTTCACGCTTCCTAGACGCGGACGAGGTGACTCTGTGAGGGCCTGGCGCTTCGCCAAGAGGTTGAGATGGACCTGCCTCATGACGATGAGCGTTGGGATGCCGGTGAGCGGACAGACGCTGGAGCTTCCCCCACGCGGGGCTGACGCGCCGACCGGCCGCGAGGTCGCCGCGATGGTCTGGACCGTCGAGTTGGAGGCACGCGAAGACCGGATCTTCACGGAGATCGCGAAGGGCAACATTCCGGAGTCGTTCCGGACCCTCATGCCCGTACAGGTCACTCGGCAGCTGGATGGCCGCGAGTATCGCGTGACGTTTTGGGCGACGGCGGACTACCTAGGCGTGGGTTCCGAAGAGGATGCCTTCTATGCGCCGCTTTCACCTCAAACAGCGCAGCGTGTCGCGGACCTTGTAGGAGCCTCGCTCCCGACGCCGTTCATGGTGGATGCGATCTGGGAGGCGGCTTCCACACAGCTTGAACCCGCCCCGATCCCGCCCAGCTCGGAGATGACTACGGTCGCCGTGTTCGAAGCCCACAATCGGGTAGTACGAAGTCAACTCGCCGCGCTACTAAGTCGCCCGAATGGCATCATGGCAGGCCATAAGAAGGACGTCGTCATTGCCGGCGCCCTCGCGGAAGTCCCCGGGAAGGTGGCGATATATGGATGGCATGAGGCCAACGCTGAACCGATCCAGCCGCTTTATACCGGCCACACGGACCGGTGGGTCGACTACAGCCACGGGATTCGATTGGTCCATCGCGAAGTGTCGATCGACGGCGTTATGCACGATCTTGTGGATGTGCTGCGAGACGAGAGTCTCGCTGCGCTGCTGAGTGACGAGGGTGTGATCGCAGAGCCGTGCTACCCGACCTCGACAGGTGCCGAGTCGGATGCAGGTTCGGTACAGACCGGGAGTAGGCCATGACTGGCTCCAACATTCCGTGCGGCCCAGAAGAGCTGCTCGCCACCTTCGGCCGGATCGACATCTACGTGTTCGATCAGTTGATGCGAGGTCGGATTACCCCGCAGATGAAGGTGTTAGACGCGGGTTGTGGAACGGGTCGCAACTCAGAGTATCTCATGCGCTGTGGGGCAGACGTCTATGGCGTTGATGCGTACCCAGAGCCGATCGAGCGGATCAAGTCCCTCGCCGCGGAGGCCGCCCCCGAGCTGGCGGCCAGCAACTTCGCCGTCGCGCGACTCGACGACCTCCCGTTTGCCGATGGAGACTTCGACGCGGTCATCTGCAGCGCGGTGCTGCACTTCGCGGAAGGCTCTGCTGACTTCGAGTCGATGGTCGCCGAGATGTGGCGCGTGATCGCGCCCGGAGGAGTCTTCTTCGCCCGACTCGCATCAACCATCGGGATCGAAAGTCGGGTAACGCTTCTCCGCGACAGATGGCATTCGCTACCCGACGGGACAGACCGCTTCCTCGTGGATGAGGACTACCTGCTGAAGGTTGGCGCCGTGCTCGAGGGCACGCTGTTGGATCCCCTCAAGACCACGAACGTGCAGAACATGCGCGCAATGACGACGTGGGTGCTCAAGAAGAGCTGAGCTAGACAGCAGTCAGGCTCTATCGAGCAAACAGCGTTTTCAGGCGCGCGATCCCTTCGCGAATGTCATTCTCGTTGTAATGCGCAAAAGGCAGACGGAGGTAGTTGCCGAGGCTGTCGTCGTTGGCCAATGCCCAAGTTGATCGTGCCGGGCGGCGGGGCGCCGTCGAACGTCACTGAGCCACTCACGATTCCGCCGCTCCTGTAGTCATTGGGGTGCCCAGACTTTGTGGCGACCAACACGGGGTAGGTCGGTGACGACCCTACGCGGCTTAGATGGCTGCCTGCAACTGCCGGCCGGATCAACCCGAACGAAGAAACCCATGGCTCGCGAAGCGCCGGAACAAATCGACGTGCCTCAGTTGGTGCGGGAGGCCACCGAGAGGTGCAAGAAACACTTGTCACCCACATCGCGAAGAGATGCTCAACGGGCGGGCCTATTCCGACGCGCTTAGGAAGGCCCAAGACATCGGAGTCGCCGAAGCAGGTCCAAGCCTCGACGTGGGTGGCTGGGATACGGCAGCCAAGCTGGTAATTGCGGCGAACACCATCCGATTCCCACAAACTGTACGAGCGTGAACCGGTTCCGACTGCAGCTTCCATGATCAGGGATGCTGTACATCTAGCAGTCATGGGCCGTCAGGCGGCACTGTAGCGTATCTGGGTCTACACCAACGAATCACGCTTTCCGGCTCGTCGATGCATCAGTATTGTCGACCATGCCCCGATTCCATCACGTGCTTTAGGTACACGCCATGTCGACCCGCACCGCCCAGAATGCCAAGACGCTCGACGGCAAGTATTACACGAGTCAGGACATTTACGAGGCCGAGACCCAGCAGGTCTTCTTCAAGCACTGGATCTATGTGGGGCGCACGAGTGCTCTGAGTGAGCCTGGGAGCTATTTCCTGCGTGAGATCGAGTCGGAGAGCATCATCGTTCTCAAGGATCATGAGGGTGAGGTCCGCGCCCATCACAACGTGTGCCGGCACAGAGGGACACGCCTGCTCTCGGAACCCGAGGGCACGCTCGCCAAATCCATTCAGTGCATGTACCACGCGTGGACCTACGCTCTTGATGGCTCGCTGATCGGCGCACCGTTCATGGACGAGGTCGAGTCGTTTTGCCAGGAGAACTACCCGCTCAAGTCGGTGTCATTAGCGACATGGGAGGGCTGCATCTTCGTCAGTCTCGCGGATGAGCCCGAACCGTTCGAGCAGGCATTTGCGCCGCTCATCGACAAGTTCGCGTCCTGGACGATGGACGAGTTGCAAATCGCTCACACGATCATCTACGAGATCCCTGCGAATTGGAAATTGGTCTTTCAGAACTACTCGGAGTGTTATCACTGCCCGGGTCTGCACCCGACCCTGAATCAGCTCACGCCGTTCAGGAATTCCTCGAACGATTTGGAAGAAGGGCCGTACTTGGGTGGCCCCATGCGTATGGCCATCGATGGTGGCAGCATGACCATGACGGGTCAGACATGCGCTCCCCCGCTTGGAGACCTAAGTGGTGAGGCGCTCAACTGCGTCCAGTATTACACGGTCTACCCAAACATGCTGCTGAGCCTGCATCCGGACTACGTGCTCATCCACCGCATCGAACGGTTGGCGCCGGACTCGACCAGGATCGTCTGCGACTGGCTCTTCCATCCAGAAGCGATGGCAGCGCTCGATTTCGATCCGAGTGGCGCCGTGGGATTCTGGAACCTGACCAACAAGCAGGACTGGCACGTCAGCAGCTTGTCCCAACAAGGCATCTCGTCTCGAGCGTATACGCCCGGGCCCTACTCTGAGTTGGAGAGCATGATCGCCGCATGGGATCGTGAGTACCTCCGCTCCATAGGCGAAGGCTAGACCCTACACCTATCGGTTCTCCACGATGATCGGGCGATTCACGATGACCGGACTTCGGCCAAAGAGATCCAACTGGAGATGCAGCGTGTACGGTCCAGGCTCCAGGTCGGGAAGTTCGATTTCGATCGAGCGAAAGATTGACTGAACCTGGTCCGGGCCCGTGTCTTCGAAGGTGATCTCCACGGGTTCGTCGGGTTCGATGACACCCAGGAATTCGCCGACCCGGGTCAGGAATCCGGGACGGCCTTGGCTGAACCCGATCGTCACATTCACCGGTTCGAAGATCCGGAGTCCGTAGACCTCCCAAACCACCGGAAAGCGCTCACCCGGGGTGAGCCGTACTCCGGGACGAACGTTTGGAATGGCTTCCTCTAGGGTCTCTGGAAGCGGCGTGTTTTCCCTCAGGATCATGAGGTCCGACACCCCCACCAGCCCGGGGATCAGCGGCTCCTGAACCACACCTTGGCGGGCCCGCCAGCCTTGTTTGCCCTCAAGGTCCACGACCTCGAGGCTGCTCACGTATCGTCCTGGCCAGGCTTGGAGGGTGAGCACGCCCTCGGGTTCACTGGATCGCACGAGCTCCGGATCCGCCCCGTCCTCGGGCATTAGGAAGAGCGCTGCGTACGCGGGCCCCTTCACACCATCGCTCGGCCCCCAGGCCGAGACCACTGAACCAGGGGATCCGTCTGAGGGGAGGGTCGGACGATATGCTCCGACGACGAGCATCTCCTGGCCCCGCCGGAAGCGACCGACCTGTGTCTCGAGCCCTCGAATGTCCGGCGCATAGGGCGGGGCATACCACGTCCTGGCTTCCCGCGGCCCGGTGATCCAGCTCTCGGGTAGAATCTCTGCCGGAGATTGGAGGAATTGCTCGGGGAAGAGGTATCCTCTGCTCTTAGGGTGATGATGACCGACCATGCGCCGTGTATCGTTCAGCCCGTTACCTCCTGGCCCAACCGTAGCCATCGCATTCTGGGTCCGGCTGTAGCCGATGTTCATGCCGTACCGGATGAGTGTTGCAGCTGAGTCGTCGCCCCATTCCTGGCCCTGAGGGTCGCGGGCGTTCCTAAGATTTTCTGCCCGGACGAGCCGCGCGAAGTGGTCCGTGAGGCGGTCGTTTCCTTCAAAAAGAAAGAGCGGATCGGAAAGGGTCCAAAAGAGCTCAAACTGAAGGTCCTGCTCTAACGGAGTCGATTGCCGGAATTTGCGCACCGCCTCGTCCGTGACGATGTAGCGCGGGGTGATCCACCGTTCGTATTCGACTTCCGGCATGAGATCGAGCGCCTCGCGGAAGGCGGCTTCCGCCTCGACGTACTCCGTACGCACGTGGAGGACGTATCCGAGCAGGGCGTGGCACCACCACTCGTCTGTAATGCCGCACTCGGTCGCGACGCGTTCGGCTTCGCCTACCTCCCGGGCCTCCGTGAGGTAGTGAACGAGCTGGCCGAGGACCCACGCGTGTGGGATCTCCTCGAAGGTGTCGAACAAGCCACGAATGAGTTCGACACGTGCGCCGCCAACCTCGGACCGTTCGGTCGGGAAGCGCTCGCCGTCGTCTCCGCCGAACCAGATGCAATTTCGCCCGATCTGCTCGTCGCAGTAAACGTCGTTGCGCTGCGGGGCGACCGGAGTCCGGCTCTCACGGTACTCTTCGAATTCGCGCTGGAGCTTGAATGCGTCTTCGAGGGCGGCCGCGTCGTCAGCCGAGAGCTGAAGGGCTTGGGCAGACGTGACGACAGGACACATAGCGAGTGCACTGATTCCTGCCATGATCCAAACCAAGGGCCTACTTCGGCCCCGCGCTGTTCGTTGTCGCATCTGAGGGTTCCCGTGCGGATGTCTTCGTCCTTTGCCTACCTATAGTCGACGCATAAGTGCCGCGCTTTGGCACACTTGAGGTGCTGCGCGCACTGAAATTAACCGTCGCACGCGACGCACGGACCGGTCTCGTCCTTGCCGCCCGTCGCCCGCTTCGGCATCCTGCAGCGCCCGGTAGAATCGCCATTCCGTCAGGAACCCCTCCTATGCGTCTCATCGATGTGCTGAACAAGGACTTCGTCGTCCTGCGGCTCCAGGCCAGTGACATGGTTGGAGTCCTAGACGAATTGTCCGTGAGCGCGGAGGCCGCGGGTATCGCGAGTCGGGATGTCATTGCGACGCAGCTGATGGTACGGGAGGAGTCTCAAGCGACGATTGTGGGGCCCGGCGTGGCCATTCCTCATGCTACTGTGGACGGACTCAGCGACACGGTGCTAGGTGTCGCACTGGCTCCACAGGGGATTCAGTTTGGGCCGGAAGAATACGAACCGGTGCGGCTGTTCTTCGTGCTCCTTTCGCCTCCGGGGCGTGAACGTCAGCACGTGAGGTTCCTCGCCCGCATTTGTCGGCTGTCCCGCGACGCTGCATTCGCCGCGCAACTGGACGCTGCTGAGGATACAGGGGCCGTCGTACAGGCGGTCGAGGCCGTCGATGCAACCCATGGATAACTCCGACTCCCGGAGTCACCCGCAGCACTCGGCGCTCGAGAAGCAGCTTGGGCTATGGGACGTCTATGCGCTCGCGGCGGGCGCCACGCTCAGTTCGGGATTCTTCCTCCTCCCGGGGTTTGCAGTTGCGGGGGCGGGGGCGGCGATGCCGAAGGCTGGCGGCATCGACTACTTCCTCGATCGCAGCATGGGTCCGCTGGTTGGGACGATCGGAGGATTTGGGACGTGGATTTCGTTGGTGCTCAGATCGGCCTTCGCGCTCGTTGGCGTGGGGGCCTATCTGCATCTGTTCTTCTCGGAGGTTGGAACTCGGTCCAATCGCGGCCGGCTTTGCGGTGTTCTTCGGGATGGTGAACTGCTTCGGAGCCAAGAAGAGCAGCTCCTTCCAGGTCTTTCTGTTGATCGGTGTGCTGATTCTCCTCGCCTGGTTCTGCGGCCTCGGAGCGCTGCAGGCCGACTTCGCCGGTTTTTATGACTCCGGCAGCACGGGGATTATCAGCACGGCCGGCCTTGTGATCGTCAGCGATATGGGTATGACGAGCGTCGCGAGTGTTGCTGAAGAGGTTCAGGACCCTGAGCGCAATCTCCCACATGGGTCGAGACGCTGCGCGAACGGTACGGCGTCGCGGCTCGGGCTGATGGGTAGGGAGAGCTACAGGTGCGGGTAGCCGCGATCTACGACATCCATGGCAACCTCCCCGCTTTGGAGGCGGTCCTGGGTGAGATCCAAGCCGAAGGCATCGACCGAATCGTGGTTGGGGGTGATGTCGTGCCGGGTCCGATGCCGCGCGAGTGTGTCGCCGCTCTGAAAGATCTTTCCGTTCCGGTCGACTTCATCCGTGGGAACGGAGAGAGTGACATCGTCGCCCTCCACCGCGGCGAGCCCATGGTCCGAGTGCCCGCGCAATTCCATGAGGTCATGCGATGGGTCGCCGAAAGTTTGCCTCCGGAGTACATCGCAGACTTCGCGGCGTGGCCGCTTACCACCACTCTCGAAGTACCGGGAATGGGGAGCGTCTTGTTTTGCCACGCGACACCGGAAAATGAAAATAGGATCTTCACGCGTATCACGCCGGAGCCGCCCCTTCGCATGCTGTTCGAGCCTACCGGCGCCGATGTCATCGTCTGTGGGCACACCCACATGCAGTTCGATCGCAACGTTGGCTCAATTCAGGTTGTGAATGCTGGCTCCGTTGGCATGCCGTTCGGGGAGCCTGGGGCCTATTGGTTGATGCTGGACGCCGGAGTGGATCTGCGCCGGACCGAATACGATCTCACCGCTGCGGACGAGCGGATCCGGAGTTCGGGCTATCCTGAAGCGGCTGGCCTCGACATTCTCCAACCACCGCGGGCGCCTGATATGGAGCGTCTGTTCGAGGACGCGGCGCTCAAATAGCGGAAGCATCATGAAGCGGCTCTTGGATCTCATGGGGATGACGATCGGTAGTGCGATCGGGTGGGCCTTGGGCGCATACATTTCGATTTTCACTGCGTTCGTCGTGAGTATGATCGGGACGGGTGTGGGACTTTACGGAGCCCGCCGACTCTCTAAGCGCTTGCTGGGGTAGCTGCGGCAGTGCGTCTGCGCTCCGAACACGTTGGGAAGGAAAGGATGGGTCAATGAAGCAGTGGTTCGCGCTGTTCCTAGCCTTCGCGCTCTCCGCTCCGGTGTCTGCTCAGACAGGTACGGATGCCGAGCAGATCCGAGCTCTCCGAGCCGTTTCAAACGAAGCGATCGCACGGCATGACGTGCCCGCCATCGTCGCCACGCTGGACGATGAAGTTCACGTCACAGCGGGAGCTGGGGTGTTCATTTCGGGGTCCGAAGCGATGGGAAGTGCCTTTGCTCGGCAGTTCGATCAATTCGATGATGTGCTGTATGTACGAACGATCACCTCTCTTGAAATCGGTAGCGCAGCCGCGGTGGCCTCCGAACGCGGCACCTGGGTCGGAAGCTGGACGGTGCCTGATGGGCCAAGACGGGCCGGAGGGCGGTATTCGGCCTATTGGCGCCAGACCGACGACGGCTGGAGAATCCGCTCGGAGCTGTTCGTGACGCTGTTCTGCGAAGGGGCGGGTTGCACACCGTGATCGAAATCCTGAAAAAACCTGTTACTCTGGGCCTTTTCGGGACTTGTCTCGGTGGCTTGTTCTCCCCGATGCCCTGTCGGGCTTCAACTTCCGGGAATCTCTTGTAGTCTTTGGGATGCTGGGCCCAATCCGGGCCTGAAGTAGTTCGTAGAAACGCAGAATCCCTGGAGGAGCTCCATCTCTCGGAAAGCCACCAAGCCAGCCAAAAAGGCTGCCCCGGCGAAGAAGGCCGCGAAGCCGGCGAAGAAGGCCGCGAAGCCGGCGAAGAAGGCCGCGAAGCCGGCGAAGAAGGCTGCCCCGGCTAAGAAGGCTGCAAAGCCGGCCAAAAAGGCTGCCCCGGCGAAGAAGGCCGCGAAGCCGGCGAAGAAGGCTGCCCCGGCGAAGAAGGCTGCAAAGCCGGCGAAGAAGGCTGCCCCTGCGAAGAAGGCCGCTCCCACGCCTCCACCTCCACCGCCTACGCGGCGCCCGGCCCGAAGAGCGGCCACTACGCGTAGAGCTCCGACCGGTCCGCCTCCCAAAGCTGTTCCTGATCAGTCGACCGTTGCCCGTGCCGTCGCGAGTCTGGCACTCGACAAAGTGAAGCAGGAAGGGCAGTTGAGTGTGCGTCAGCAGGAACAGCTGCGCCGCGCCATCGCCTTGGGAGCCCATGTATTAGGCTGGGGCGC
This sequence comes from Longimicrobiales bacterium, assembly GCA_029245345.1. NCBI lineage: Bacteria > Pseudomonadati > Gemmatimonadota > Longimicrobiia > Longimicrobiales > Longimicrobiales bacterium. The sequence continues at coordinate 7,930 of JAQWPM010000022.1, read as the reverse complement.
CATGGTCGCGAGTAGCGATGACCCGCTCACCGAGGCTGTCAAAGACCTCAACCGGCTGGGTAAGAGGGGGCACACGATTCTGGGGAAGGAGCTCGCTGAAGAGTATGCGAGCAAGAAGATCGAGATCACCCAGCTCGAAAAGATCCAGAAGCAGCTGGCCAAAGCCGCGGTGAAGCATGACTGGAACCTGCCCTTCGACATCGACTACCGTCACACAGCCCGGGCCGGGTCAGACGGATACGTCACCAAGATCGTGACGCCGGTCGTAACGACCGCGAACGAGGCTCAGGACGTCATCGACCTGATCGAGAAGCGGAAGGAGGCTTGGAACAAGCTCCGCGAACACATGCTCGTAGCGCTGAAAGCCCAGCAGAAGGTACTCGCTGGGATGAAGGACTCGATTCCGGGCTTCATCGACTCGGCGAAGACTCTCGTTCTGGAAGTATTCGACACGCTGCACTAGGTGGTAGCGCCTGGCCGGTGACGGCCAGGCGCGACTCCTACTCCTACTACGCTCGTCGCTCCCCGAGGAGATTGACTCTTGGATTGGACTCGACGTCGCTTTTTGGAAGGTGGTTCGTCTGCGGCTGCGCTGGCTGCGGTTTGGGGCTGCTCAGCGCCTCCGTTGACCGGCCCCCGCAGGACGCTTGCCGAGCCGGGCCCCATGTTGCCACCGGTTCCGGCCGTTCTGCTCACGGTGAACGGAATGCCGGGAGACCCGGACGAGATCTCGGTTCTGTGGACGTTCGTCGTAAATGGGGAGCCTCCCCAAGTCGGTGTGGCCGCCGGGACGGAGCACTTGGCGCATAAGTTGCTTGATGAGCACGACGAGTTCGTGTTGAACATTCCGACCGCGTCGATGATCGATTCGTTCGACACCGTCGACATGAACTCGAGCCGAGTGGCGGACAAGTTCGAGCTCGCGGGACTGACTCGAGGACGGGCCACGGTGGTTGATGCTCCGACTGTGGAAGAAGCCGCGATCCACTGTGAGTGCCGTATCATCGCGAAGCTCGTTGTGCCCCCGGTACGGAAGCTCTTCATCGCGGAAGTCGTGGCGACGACGGCGCTTGAGGGTGCCGTCGATCCAGACGGTCGCCTTATCGTCCCGAACGTACCCTTCTTCGGCATGACCGCGGGGAGCGGGGAGCACTACACGATGGGCGAGCGAGTCGGGAATATCGGGATGACGGTGGGACGGACCGACATCAAGTACTAGTTGCCTAAGGACTTCTCGATAACCGGGACGGCTCGAGGGAGGGAATGTGATTCTCAAGCAGAAGACGTTGGTCCAGATCGCCGATGGATCAGTCACGCTGGCGCTTCGACGCTGGAAGCGACCGACCGTGCGGGCAGGGGTCACTGCTCGCATCCATCGATCAGTTGTCGATCGCGAGTGTGGACATCGTGAACGTCTCGGACATCACGGCTACCGATGGTGCTTCCGCAGGGGCCGACGATCTCTCGTCACTCGTCGAAGCGCTGGTCAGTCAAACCGAAGCTGATGTCTACCGGGCTCGCCTCTCCTTCGCGGGGCCTGATCCTCGCCTCGCCATGCGCGCCGATATCCCACTTGGAACTGACGCCGAGAAGATCGTGACGAAGCTCCGCCGAATGCTGATAATCACCGCCTTGGCCGCCATACCCGGGGCAGTGTCCGCGCAGACCAAGTGGTCGGTCGGCCCCACGCTCTGGGTTGATACCGATTTCAATGGGACTGAGGTGGGTCCGGGGATCAACATCGGGGTTTCCAGCGGACCCGAGCGAGGCTCGGCGTTCACCATGGATCTCGGATTTGCTCGGACCGACTTTCCGGTGGCTTCGGACGAACTCCATCGGAATCACGCCTCGATCTCGATTGGTGGACGTCTTATGACCCGTGCGGGTGGCGGTGGCGGTGCCGTTGGTGTGACGCTCGGGATCGGCGCCTATCTATGGGATGACCTCAACGAGACGGACCCCGGTTTCCGCAGTAGCGCGAACGCCGAGGAGCTCCTGGTTCCGGGGATTCTGGCCCGCTTTCCCCTGACGGAGGCGTGGGGCGTCGAGGTGTTCTTACGAGATCAGATCAGTGGGTGGTATAGCTCGATCATCGATCCCGATGAATTCGCATTAGCCCATCGATTCATCTTGGGCGTCGCCATCCATGTTCGGTGAACATTCGCGCATGAACGTCGAGAGTCGGAGTGGGGACCTCCGTGACTTGGGTGCTTATACCCACCGCACCATCTCGTTCAAAGTGTCGACTCGGTTTGAAGCTGACTCTGCTGGCTCGGGGGCGAGGTGCTTCGTGAAGTACTCCAGGATCCTCCGTACACGAAGGACTACGGCGGGATTCCGGGCGGCCTTCGTTCGGACTGGACCGACCAGGGATGCGAGTTGCGGGTCACCGATCGGGAAGCGTATTTGCCGGAGTTGGATGAGATCCAGTTGATCTCGTACAAGAGGATGGGGGAGCATGGCTGTACCACTGAAGGACCTGTTCGGACCGGATGTGGTGGCACTCGTCGCCGACAGGGTCGGAAGTGTCTACCCTGACTTTGATCGGAGTCTACCTTCTTTTTCGATGGCTAATTGTGAGCACCAGGGACCGTATGAGACTGAGGACTATGAAGCTCCGGAGGTGCACGGCTCTGGCCGTCGTCGCGGTTCTTGTCGCTTGCCGTGGCGAAGATCGGCCTGCGGACACGAGCTCGGCCATGGGTACCGCGGAGCGAAGTCCCTGGCACGTCTCGCCAGAGCCGCTGCGCTCAGTGGGGGTCCTGGACGGAGATCCCGAGTACCAGTTCGTGAACATCTCGGCGGCGGGCCTGCAGTCGGATGGGGACTTGGTTGTTGCTGATCTCGGTACACACAGCGTCCGCCTCTTCGCTCCGGATGGGACGTTCAAGAGAGTGATTGGCGGGCCGGGGCAGGGGCCCGGTGAGTTTCAATCTCCCAGCCAGGTCTTCATTGGCGATCAAGATTCGATCTTCGTGTGGGATCGCGAAGCGTGGCGGGTCTCCAGCTTTGATGGAGAAGGTGCCTTCGCAGGCGTAGACAGTTATCCACTGGCCCAGATTGCCAAGGCCACGGCAGCGCCGCTCTACCCGAAGTCTGCCATGCTGCTCCCCAATCGGGACATTCTGGTAAGCCTCATCGAGAAGGCCTCGGTGAAAGAGATGAAAGAGGGGTCGCGCGAAGCACGCTTCCGTCCTGGGAGTGGTGCCCTTCGCGTATCTGCGGATATGCAGTCGGTGGACACTTTGATGTTCTTCGGTGACCTCGAACAAGTCACCGTGTCCGCGCCTTGGGGCGATTGGGCCATGGCGCCTCCTCTCGCCCGGCAACCTTCCTTCGCCGTCGATGGGACAGGAGGGCGCGTGTGCATTGGTGATCAGTCGGCCAGTGGTGTCACGTGTTTCGCCGAGGATGGTACCGAGACGTCGATCGAGTGGAGTGCCTCGCCCCTACCGGTCGGAGATGATGAGGCCGAGATCGCAACGTGGCGTGACGCTGCCTACGCGTCCCTTGGTGCCAAAGTCAGCGCGGACGATATGCGCCGGCTGTTGGCTGAGGTCCCTATGCCGACGGAGCGGCCTCCCTATTCGGATCTTCACCTGGCGCCTTCGGGAGACCTGTGGGTGACGCATGGCCCGGTCGGGGAATTCGTGGAGTACTTCTTGTTCGATCCGTCCGGTGCTTCTCTCGGGGCGGTCCGGGCACCGAGAGCGCGTCTCCTGTCGGTGGGACGAGACCATCTCCTCACCGTGCGAGTAGACGAGTTGGGCATTCAGCGCCTCGAGATATACGAGATGACCTCGGAGGTCATGGTTCGTGAGGGTGGTGGCGGCGCTTCCATAGAGACGGACGCGGCGGATACGATCCGTGTCATGGCATACAACATCCATCACGGGGCCGGCATGGATGAGGTGCTCGATCTCGAGCGGATCGCTGCTCTGATTCGTGAAGTGAATCCGGACCTTTTGGCGCTCCAAGAGGTCGACAGTGTCGCGACCCGTACCGACGGGGTCGATCAAGCCGCTGAATTGGGGCGACTCACGGGAATGACGCCCGTTTTCGGGCGATTCATGGCCTATCAAGGGGGCGCGTACGGCATGGCTGTACTGTCTCGGTGGCCAATTTCTGCCTCACGAAACGTCCGACTTCCAGACGGAGACGAGCCTCGTTCTTCAGTCGTTGTGGACGTCATTTCTCCATCGACTGGAGAAATGGTGCGCTTCGCCAGCATTCACTTCTACAGGACGGAGGACGAGCGCTTGGCTCAGGCGCTTGAACTGTCTGCGCAGCTCCCGAACGATGGTGTTCCCACGATCCTGGCCGGCGACTACAACTCGACACCGGGTTCGTTCGTGATGGACTTCTTCGCCGACGAATGGGGCATCGTGGACAAGGGTGTGGACCGCTTCACCTTCTCGTCCTTCGACCCGGTACGAGAGATCGACTTCGTCATCATGCGCCCGAAGGATCGTTTCACTGTGCTGCAGCAGAGAGTGCTGGACGAACCTGTCGCCTCGGACCACCGACCACTCTTCGTCGACTTCATCATCCACCGCTGATGTCGCCTGAGGTCACGACCCGTGAGGCGACGCCGGTCGCCGGTACCAAACACGGACTGGGATCTCCGGACGAAGCGCAGGCCCACGACCAGTTCCGTTAGGGAATACTTGGGTCCGAATTTCTAGCTCAGTCCGGCCGGTACACACTCGCGTACGCAGCGGCTCCTCTACAAGTTGTTCGCTTGATCCACCCGATTGGAGGTACCGAGCGATGCGTAGATTCGGATTGATGACGGCTGTAGTTGCGCTCACGGTTGGTGTCAGCGCCTGCGGGAGTGAGGCAGGCACGGACGGCCCACCGACGTTCACCGTTGATCCGTCTTGGCCGCATGAGATGCCGAACGATTGGATCATGGGAGCCGTCACGGCCGTGTTTGTAGATGCGCAGGACCATGTGTGGGTCACGCATCTGCCTGAGGTGCTGACTCCGGAAGAGACGTCCGCCGTTCAGGATCCGCCCATTGGAGAATGCTGCGTGCCCGCTCCTGTCGTTCTCGAGTTCGACGCGAACGGGGACCTCGTGCAAGGGTGGGGTGACGCCTCGACACAGGACGTGTCTGAGTTTCCCCGAAATCCACATGGCCTCTTCGTCGATCACAACGACTTCGTGTGGGTCGGCACGTACAGCCACCATCGACTGATGAAGTTCACGCGCAGCGGTGAACTCGTGATGCAGATTGGTGAGTACGATGTGACCGAGGGATCCGCTTCCGAGACGCTTCTTGGTGGCCCCGCCGGGATCTGGGTGGATTCGGGAACGAACGAGGTCTTTGTAGCCGACGGGTATCGCAACCGGCGTGTTGTCGTCTTCGACGGTGAGACGGGAGCCTATCTTCGCCATTGGGGCGCATACGGCGAGACGCCGGACGACGAAGCTCGCTACGACTACGCAAACTACGACGTGGGTATGCCGCCCACGGAATTCGGCACCGTGCATGGCCTCATCGGATCGAATGATGGTCACATCTATGTGGCGGACCGGCGTGGAAATCGCATTCAGGTCTTCCAGCAGGACGGCACGTTCGTTACCGAGAAGATCATCGCGCCTCAGACGCTTGCGTCGGGCTCGGCTTTTGTGATCTCGCTCTCGCCCGATGCGGATCAGGAATGGCTGTACTTGGCCGACGGCACGAACCACAAGATTTGGGTGCTGGAGCGTGAGAGTCTGGAGGTTGTTGGTGAGTTCGGACGTGGAGGCCGGCAGGTCGGCCAGTTCCTTCGTCCCCACGGCATGAGTGTGGACTCCCAGGGCAACATCTACGTGGGTGAAGCATCCACGGGACGTCGTGTTCAGAAGTTCTCCCCAGGCGGAGGCTGAATGGCGAGGCGTATGGCTGGGCTGCTGCTTGGTGCGATCGTCGCCGGAGGAGGAGGCGCCGCGGCTCAAGGTGTCCCGACCGGGTTCCTCGATCGCACAGTCACCGTTGATGGGGCCCAACACCGGTACCAAGTCTACGTCCCGCGTGATTACACCGCATCGCAGGACTGGCCGGTGATCCTGTTCCTTCACGGCGCGGGGGAGCGAGGGGACGACGGTCTCATTCAGACCCAGGTCGGGCTGCCTGCCGCGGTGCGTTTCAACGTGATGCGCTGGCCGGCCATCATGGTGATGCCGCAGGTCGCTGAGGACGCCACTTGGGTTGGGACGTTCGGGGACGTGGCACTGGTCGCCCTCGATGCGACGGAGTCTGAATACAGCACGGATGTGGACCGGGTCTACCTCACCGGACTATCGATGGGTGGGGCCGGCGCTTGGTATGTGGGTTCACGCAACGCGGAGCGCTTCGCGGCGTTGGTGGCGGTGTGCGGCTACGTGACGGGGACGGCGCGGTACCCTGGTCCCTTCGTCGACTCAGAGGAACCGTTCTCCGAACTCGCCGAGGCCGTAGCTGGTCTGCCGACCTGGATCTTTCACGGGGGCGCCGACCAGGTTGTTCCGGTCGCGGAGTCACGCGGGATCGCGGCGGCGCTCGAGGCCATTGGCGCGGACGTGACCTACACGGAGTTCGAAGGGGTCACCCACAATTCGTGGGACGCGGCGTACAGCACCGACGATCTGGCGCCGTGGCTCTTCAGCCAGAACCGAGAGCGGTCCCGACAGGATTAAACCCGACGGGACCGCTTGGCGATCATCTTCGTAAGTCTTCGGGTGTGGCCGGCTAGTTGCCGGCCCGCTTCGTTCCCTGCAGGCTAGCGTCACCCATGCTGCTGCTCATGATGCCCATGAATTCGTCGCCCTCAAACTCGAGTTCTGCCGTGCCGCCGATCTCGGCCAGGCTGAACGTGACCGTATTTCCGCTGACGACTACGTCGCCCAACCCTGTTCCACCCATTTCAACTTCGATGCTTCCACCCCATCCAGCTTCGGCGGATCCCGAAATCACGAGAATGCCACCCATCGACATCCCCTGCATCTCGAGCATGATGTCGTAGGTGCCGGCCGGTGAGAACGGTGGCGGAGGCGGTGGGGCGGGCGGTGTGCTGGCTCCACAAGCAGTGAGGACGAGCAGCATAAAGGCTGCCGTGGGTGCGCGTTTGAACATGTTTCCCCTCCAAGTGGGACGGGCGTGGCGTCGTTGGGTGCGGGAGCTCGATGCTCCTAGCTTCGCGGACGAAGTCTCCGATCGGATCAGGTTCCGATCATATACAAGTGGATGGGGGTGCGCGAGTTGAGTGCAGTCAACGTGGTCATCACCGGTGCGACCGGCATGGTCGGTGGGCTGGTGCTCGAGCAGGCGCTAGCCGAGCCGCGGATCGGTGCGGTGACCACGCTCGGCCGTCGGGCGACCGGCGTCGCTTCTCCGAAGCTGACCGAGATCGAGCACGCCGACTTCGAGGATTTCACTGGCCTCGAGGACGTGCTCGCGGGGCAGGACGCCGCTCTCTTCTGCCTCGGGGCGTACACAGGATCGGTCCCCGATGACGTTTTCAGGAAGATCACCGTCGACTGCACGGTCGCCTTTGGGGAAGCACTCCGCCGGGCGAACCCTCGCCCGATACAAGGGCATGGCGGAAAAGGCCTTGGTGAAGATGGGATTCTCGCGGGTGCACCTGTTTCGACCCGGGTACATCTATCCTGTGACTCCGAGAGACAAGCCGATCGTGTGGGACCGCTTGGTTCGCCCGATCTGGCCTCTGGTGCGAGCCATCGTGCCGAACGTTGGGATCGCCTCGCACGAGTTGGCAAAACCCATGCTCATGGTCGGACTGGAGGGGACTCCGCAGCATTAGGGGCCGGTCCTGGAGAACCGCGATATCCGGACGTTGGTGGCGCGCTGACGATTCAGAACGCCTGACCCGCTTGCCGACCGGGGCTCGGCACCGCATGGTGGTCTACCTGTGAATCACAGGACCGTTGGCGAACCCGAGCG
>JAQWPM010000020.1 GCA_029245345.1 Longimicrobiales bacterium | reverse complement strand
AGCGTCGAACGACATCTCGACTTCTTCGGGCGCGTCCGGAGCCAGAGCGTCGAACGACATCTCGACTTCTTCGGGCGCGTCCGGAGCCAGAGCGTCGAACGACATCTCGACTTCTTCGGGCGCATCCGGAGCCAGAGCGTCGAACGACATCTCCGGCTCCAACGCCGCCCCTACGCCGGAGACAGCGGCGCCTTCCAAATCAATAAATGGGTCGATATCAGCGTCAGGAGCTTCGACTTCAGGCGCAGGTTCGGGCTCAGAAGCACCCGTAAAAAGGGCGTCAATCGAGCGCGCAAACCCGCCCAGCTCCTTTTTGTCTCCCGATTCGTACATGGGCCCCGCGGACGCGACAAGAAGAAACCCAACACATGACCCGTCAATCTATTGCATTTCTGTCCTGAAAAGCGACAAACTCCGGGACTCCGCGTCCATTACCCGATCGGCAGGCCTCTCTTACTTCGATCCACGATGCCGCCGTCAATGTTCCTTACGTCGGTGAATCCCTCAGCCTGAAGCACGCTGGTTCCGATTCCAGAGCGGTGTCCGGTCCGGCAGTAGAGGAGGACAGGGCGATCCAGTGGCACTTCTTTCGAGCGCCCTCGGAGGTGCCCCAGGTGGATATGTGTGGCGCCTGGAGCGTGCCCTTCGTTCCACTCCATGAGCTTCCTCACGTCGAGCAGGAACGCATCTTCCTCAGCCATTGCCAGCTCGGCGGCCTCCCAGTCGATGACAGTCGTCATCTCGAGAGGACCATGGTTGGCGGCCCAATACTCCAGTGCCGCCGCGTCGAAGTACCCCGCCGAGTGATCGATCCCGATAAACGCAAGATCGCGAGCAGCTTCATTGGCTTGGCCCTCCTCATCCACGATGAAGCAGATGGGTCGGTCGTACGGTAACATCCACCCGCACCAATTCGGAAACCCTTTGTCCAGCGGAACGTTGATCGTGCCTGGTATGTGGCCTTGGGCAAATCGATCTCGCGATCGTGTATCAACTACGATGCCGCCTTCCGCGAGCAGCCCATGGAGATCCTCGGGAGCCATGGGAGTCGGCTCCGGTAGCCGATCGAGGATGGCCGGACCGTCGCGGTTCATTCGCTTCATTTCAGCGAAGTAGGCCGGTGGCTCAGGCTGGTCCTCTAACACCTTGGAAACGAAGTCGTCCTCGCCGTCCACCTGAAACGCCCAATTCACGAGCCTCTCGTACCCTAGGGTCGAGGACGGGACCGACCCGAGCGCCTTGCCACATGCGGACCCGGCGCCATGGCCCGGCAACACCTGTAAGTACCCCGGCATGTCTTTGAAACGCTCGAGCGCGTTGTACAACACCCGGGCTCCGGCCTCCATCGTGTCCGCTACTCCGGCAGCTTTTTCGAGCAAGTCCGGCCGCCCGACGTCTCCTACGAAGATGAAGTCGCCGGTAAGCAGCCCCATGGGCTCGCTGGAGGCGGCGCCGTCGACAACCATGAATGAGATGTGCTCGGGAGTGTGTCCCGGCGTGTGGAACACCTTGATCACAATGTTGCCGAGCTTCACCTCGTCACCGTCATGTAGGAGTTTTGCCCCGTCCTCATCTACAAAGCGGTACTGCCAGCTGTCGTCCCCCTCCCCTGAAAGCAAGAGCTTGGCTCCGGTCTTCTTCGCGAGCTGGCGAGACCCTGACAGGTAATCCGCATGGATGTGGGTCTCGGAGACATACGTGATCTCAAGTCCCTCCTCGTCCGCCGCCTCAAGGTACACATCAGTGTCCCGGTGCGGATCAATCACGATCGCCTGGCCATTGGCCTGACACCCGATCATGTAACTGGCCTGGGCGAGTTTGTCGTCGTAGAAGCGTCGAAGAAGCATAGTCCTCAGGGTCGGCTCGGGTTCGTCTTCAAGGCAGTATATCAACTTAATAATTCTCGGGCCGGCTTTGCTTGCTCGGCCTGCAAGCCACCGGCATCTTCCGCGGCCCATAGAAACGTACGTCATGTATGGAGAACACGATGCGCAACGCGCTCCGATTGCTCGCTCTTGCCTTCCTCTGGGTGGCGGCCCAGTCCCCCCTGGCAGGTCAGCTGGCCACAGCTGATTTCGATGGTCTCGCTCCGCGAAACATCGGACCCGCCACCATGAGTGGGAGGCTCGTCGATATCGCGGTCGTGAACTCGAACCCCAAGGTCTTCTACATCGCGTCGGCTACCGGCGGCGTGTGGAAGACGACGGACAACGGCGTCCGGTTCGAACCGGTATTTCAAAACGAAGCGGTTCACTCCGTGGGTGACATCGTTGTCCACCAAAAGGAGACCGACATCGTTTGGGTCGGTACGGGCGAGCGTGCCAATCGACAAAGCACGGGATGGGGCGACGGCGTCTACAAGTCGATCAACGGTGGCGAGACGTGGACGAACATGGGGCTCCCCGAAAGCCATCACATCGGCCGAATCGTCATGCACCCGGATGACGCCGACATCGTCTACGTCGCAGCCCTGGGACATCTCTGGGGCCCGAATGAAGAGCGCGGCCTCTATAAAACAACCGATGGCGGAGAGAACTGGGAACTCGTCCTCTACGCAGACGAACTCACTGGCGTCGTAGACATCGCGATGGACCCGAACGCGCCCGGCGTACTCTACGCAGCCACCTACCAGCGGCAGCGTCGCCCGTGGGGGTTTCATGGCGGTGGCCCCGGAAGCGCGATGTGGAAGTCGATGGACGCTGGAGCGACGTGGACCAAACTCACCAATGCGGGGCTCGACAATGGCCTGCCGACCGGTGATATCGGTCGCATCGGGATCTCGATCTTCGAGGCGGATCCAAGGATCCTCTACGCCTCCGTAGAGCAGGGCAAACGGTTCAACGCCGCGACCGCGTACGAACAGCGTGTGGCCGGTCTCTATCGCTCCGAAGACCACGGTGAGACGTGGACCTTCCAGAGCGATTGGAACCCTCGCCCGATGTACGCGAGCCAGCCCCTCGTCGATCCGAACGACGACCAGCGGGTCTACATGATGAACGCCTACAGTTACTCGGACGATGCCGGAAAGACGTTCACCGTGCCGCGCCAGCACAGGACGCACGGCGACGACCGCTTCGTTTGGGTGAACCCGCACGATTCCGAACACATCATGAAGGCAGACGATGGCGGTCTCGGTATCAGCTACGACCGCGGTGACCACTTCCTCTACATCACGAGCCTCCCGCTGAGCCAGTTCTACCAGGTCTCCGTAGACCTGGCTCACCCGTATAACGTCTACGGTGGGCTCCAGGACAACGGATCGTGGAGGGGCCCGAACGCGGTGTACCGGGCCGAGGGGATCCTGAACGAAGACTGGGTACGCTGGGGCGGCGGCGACGGGTTCTGGAACGTGGTCGACACGACCAACAACAGGATCCTCTATTCTGAGAGCCAGTACCTCGGGCTCACCCGAAACGACATGGCGACCGGCGAGAGCCGTAGCATCAGACCCAACCAGCCGGAGGGCTTCATCGGTGCCCGCCGCAACTGGACGACTTGGCCGGATCTCGGGGACCCGGATCAGCGACTGGGGAACGCCATGACACCCGGGAACTGGGAAGGCCCGTTCATCCTCAGCCCGCACGACCCGAACACCTTGTACGCCGGATTGGTCGAGCTCTATAAGAGCACCGACCGAGGTGACACATGGACTGGCCTTGGAGATCTGACGACGGGAACCGACCGGCGGACACTGGCGATCATGGAGCAAATGCCGGATTCGTTCGTGCTGTCGCTCGATGACGGAATCCCATACTGGCCCACGCTCACGGCCGTAGCCGAATCAGAGTTCACCCCTGGGCTCCTCTACGCCGGTACCGACGACGGTAACGTGCAGATCTCCACGAACGACGGCCAAAGCTGGACGCTGGTCACCGATCGCATGGACGGTGCACCTGAGATGATGTGGGTGAACCGCATCCATGCGTCGAAGAGTGTCGAAGGCCGGGTCTATGCGGTCGCGAACAACTACCGGAACGACGACTACAACAACTACATCTGGCGCTCCGACGACAATGGAATGTCCTGGATGTCGATCACGGGCGACCTGCCTGCCGAACGCGTGATCCGCGCTGTGAAAGAAGACCTGCGGAACCCAGAGGTTCTGTGGATGGGCACCGAGTTCGGCGTATGGTGGTCATGGAATAGCGGAAGCAACTGGGTCGAACTGAAGGGCGGCATGCCGACCATGGCTGTGAACGACCTCGTTGTGCATCCGCGGGATAATGACCTCGTGCTGGGCACACATGGACGCGGAGTGTGGATCCTCGATCAGGTCAACGCGCTCCAGGAAATGACACCGGCCATTGCCGCGACGTCTGCACACCTCTTCGGTATCGAGGATGCGGAGCAGATTCGGTATCGGAACGAACGAGCCCATACCGGAAACATGATCTTTGAAGGTGAGAACCCACCCGCCGGTGCGATCCTCGACTACTGGCTGGCTTCGACAGGCACGGACGTATCCATCACAGTTCATGACGGAATGGGAGTGGAAATCGCTCAGGTGAACGGGGGCTCGGAACGTGGAATGAACCGCGCGGTCTGGAATCTCCGGCACGGTGCAGCGGGTGGTGGCGGTGGCGGTCGCGGCGGCTTCGGTGGCGGCGGCGGGCCCTGGGTGGTGCCGGGTCTCTACACGGTCCGCTTCTCCGCGGGCGCTATAACCCACGAACAGACGCTGCGCGTGAAAGAGGATCCACGGATTGATGTGGATCCACTCGTTCGTCGCCAATGGACCGAGACGCTCGTTCGGATCGGGGAACTGGCGATGAGCGCCCAGGAACTGAGTCGCGAGGTGGGCCAGGTCGCTCGACGACTCGATGCCGACACCGACCCACTCCAACTCGCTGCTGATCTCGAAGCCAAGGTGCGCGATATGGCCAGAGAAAGTCAGGAACTCAGTGGACGCATCGCGCGGCTGCGCGGTTCCGCCGGCGGATGGGTCGGGCCCCTGTCAGCCGACCAAGCCTCGCAGCTGGCCTTCTTCACCGAGATGCTGGCGACGTTGGGCGCGGAATGGCGCACGACGTCTGAGCGGCTACCGGGCTGAGGGGGAGCCGATGCCTGTCTTCTCTAAGCTCACCGAGGGTACTCTCGTCATTACCGTGGACGGGGACTACACCTCGAACGAGGTTCGCCGCGTAGGGGCCGCAGGGCTCGAGGATCCGGAGCGGGCGGTGCCTGGTCATGTCCTCGTAGACATGTCGGGCGCCGCTGGCATGCGCCATCAGTCAGCCGAACGAATTGGTGACAGCGCGCGCTTTTTCGCCGAATACAGTGACTCAATAACCCGGGTCGCCATCATCGCGCCGTCCGACATCGTCTTCGGGATGATGAATCAGGCGGGGGCTAGGGCCCAGGCGCCGGGCCTCGAGATCCGGCCGTTCAGGGATCGTAACGAAGCTCTCTCGTGGCTGACGGGAATGGCGCCGGAATAACTCCGGCGCCATCCGCTCAGTTCGTGTCAGCCCGGGCCCAATCCCAGCCCGCCGTACCGCGCTGTGACACTGCTCGGACCCGAATCTCACCAACCGCACCGGCGGTCGTCGCGGAACTCTCCGTCACGGTAGTGGCTGCCCAGCCGTCTTCAGTCTGCCACTCGACCACGTAGTGCGCGATGTCGGACTCGGGTGATGCATCCCATGTAACCGACTCGCCATCCACGACCATACCGGTGAGTCGTGCGGGACTCGATGCTAAAAGCATGAGCGTGGCGGCGGTCGTTTTGGAGACCTCCGCGACGAGCTGCTGACTGATCGTCTCGAGACGATCAGTCCACTGGTGGTAGTGCGGGTTGCCCAGAACCGGGTACGAGCCGATTCCACCGACGATGTCTCCATACGCCTCATAGTAGGCGGCAGCGTCGGTGCTCTTGTAGTACAGCGCGTCGTAGGTGATCAGGTCACTGAACTGCATCGCCGCGGCATGCTGGATGTCCCGAATCCCGGGATTGGAGTATCGGATCGTGTTGTCGAGTCGGTGGTCGTTCTTCCACCCGACCATGTCGTTGTTCAGGGCGCCAACGATGCGCTTTCCGCTCGCGACGGCACGCCGGACATACTCACGGCTACCCAGAAGACCCGCTTCCTCGCCGGTGAAGAAGGCAAGCTCGATGGTCGACGGCATAGGATGGTCCTTCAGGACTCTCGCGACCTCGAGGAGTGCAGTCGCTCCAGACGAATCGTCGTCAGCACCTGGGCCCCGCACGGTAGAGTCGAAATGGCTGCTCGCGACATAGACCAGATCTGGATCCACCGTGCCAGGTATCCGCACGATCACGTTGGCGGTCCGCTGCCCACGACCCTCGAACCACTCGAGTTCGGGCTCATATCCGAATGAGCGGAGCTTCTCCGCGTAGTACGCGATGGCCAGTGCGTTGCCCGGCTGCGTCACGTGCTTGGATCCAAAGCCGTACACGTCCCGTGCGTACTGGAAGATTCTTCCTGTCGAGATCTGCTGAGTGACCCGCGTGACGTCCGCAGCGATCGGGGCGAACGTCGCCTCCCCCCTTAGACGGAGGTCCACTTCGTTCGCTAGGGCGGTCTCGAGGCGGGCCTCTACATCAGCCTGCTCAACTCGGGTATTTAGGTCGAGGAGATACACCCCACGTTCCGGAGACACCGTGTCACCGTCGCGCTCCGCGATCATCAAGATCTTCCCGGAACCCGGAGCAACCGCCCACTCGTACTCCGGCGCGATGGTCCGAACGGAGTTGTTGTGGAAGAGCTTGAGCGGCTCACTCCCGCTGAGGTCATACAAGTAGGAGCGCATGTGCCGCCCCTCTCCCTTGGCTGCCATGATGTGCTCGGCATCGACCCACCGGAGGCGCCGGTCGTGCTGAATTTCCATGGACAAACGGCGGTCACCGCTCCCGTCCGATGCGGCCACCCAGATCTCCCAGTCGTGAAGATCCATCAACTCGAACGCGACGTGAGCGCCATCAGGCGACACCTGAGGATTCTGTATCCGCTTCTCGGTCTCGAATACGGATCGAGGTGCTGACTCGTCCGCGCCGAGATCGATCACATGAACAGTGGTGTTGGTTCCATTCTGACGGGTGAACGCCAAGACACCACTTGCGGAGAGCGACACGTTCGAAGCTCCCGGAAGCATGACTGGGTGCCCTCCTCGGGAGAGACCGGCCACCGCATTCTCAAGGACGCCGACTAGGGTGCTTCCGTCAGCCGATACGAGGAGGCTACGAATGCCGACACCGAAGTCGATCTGGGTCACACGGCTCGATGTGACCCAGAAGACCGAGGTGCTCCTGGCATCATCCGCTGGTGATGCCACCACGAAGAGGTCGCCGGACTCTGCCGCGAACGTCATCTGGACAGGGGCGCGGCCGCCTAGGTCGATGCTGCGGTCCCCGCTGTTCGTGGTGAGCACTACAGTCCCCGCCTTGGCTTCTTCCCAAGCCGTAGCCGTCTGAGCGCGCATGCGACCGGCCCTTCCCTGCGCGGTTGTCTCAGCCTGCCGAGCAGCCAAGACCGCTGGTGTATCCTCAACGCGAATCGTTGCACTGGTGCCGTTGGGGCCGAGCACGGTGGAGCCACCTACGACCTCGCGTACGACTTCGCCCGTCGCGAGGTCCACGAGCTTCGTCACGGGGCCGGCCGGCCCTGCGGCCCTGTAGGTCCCGAAACGCCCATCAGGCGAGACCGTGACGCCCGCACCATCCGGGGCGACTTCGGTGACCTTGAACACCTCTCCGGTAAGGCGAGCGATTTCCTCCAAGTGCGCCACTCCCTCTGCACCCTTAAGGACGTCCAGATAACCGCGTAGTGCATCCGGATAGTCACCCCGGTCCCAGGCGAGATACGCCTCTTGGAGCGCGGGATGATCCGGCATGGACGGTTCCTGCGCAGAAGCCCCGGAAAAACCAAACAGGAGCGCGAACAACATGAGAGAAATTCTGGATCGCATATTCGTCATCGAAATCGCGTGGAAAGAGTGCTGGTCCGATCCCGTCCAGACGCCGATGTTGGGCCTCTGTCTGAGCATAGAAATCTAGTAGGGGGTTCTGGGATAATGATCATTCGTCGATTCACGCTGCTGGCAGCAATCGTGTTCATGGGCTGTGAAGACGCTGCCCAGGCAGCGCCTGGAACAATCGCCTTCACCCACGTGAATGTCCTGCCGATGACAGCGGAGACGGTCCTAGCCGACCAAACAGTTGTCGTGGTGGATGGGCGCATCACCGAAGTTGGTGCGGCAGGCGACGTGATGCTTGGAAGGGGCGCTACGGTCATCGACGGGACCGACCAGTACCTCATGCCCGGACTCGCCGAGATGCACGCCCACGTGCCCCCCGGCGACAATCCCCCCAGGGACGCAGTCGAGGACCTTCTGTTTCTGTATGTCGCGAATGGCATCACGACGATCCGAGGCATGCTGGGCTCGGACTACCAGATCCCGCTGGCCGACGAGCTCGAACAGAGTCAACTCCTGGGCCCGAACTTCTACGTAGCCGCTCCCTCCTTGAACGGGACCACGGCACCGACCGCCGAAGCCGCCGAAGGCCTGATCCGAGCGGCCAAGGAGAGCGGGTATGACCTCATGAAGATCCACCCTGGCATCCCGCTCGACGCGTGGGACAGAATGGCCGAGGTCGCCGAGGAAGTGAACCTGACCTTTGGCGGACACGTGCCGGCTGATGTCGGGCTCGTGCATGCGATCGAAACAGGCATGTCGACTGTGGATCACCTAGACGGCTACGTGCAGGCCATCGCGTCCGACAACGTTCAGGCCCAAGTGAACGCAGGAACCATCAGTCTGGGCGGGCTCGTGGAAGGTGTGGACGAGGGCAAACTCGCGGAGATCGTCCAGCTCACGATCGACAACGACGTCTACGTCGTCCCGACGATGTACCTGTGGGAGAACCTGTATGGCTTCCCTGACGCGGACGCCATTTTGTCACAGCCAGAGATGAAGTACGTGTCTCAGAGTCAACGCGATGCCTGGCGTCGTCAGTCGGAGGGGAATGCGCGAGGCGGCGAGGAAGAGGTGGCCGCCTACCTGGCGCTCAGAAAGCAGGTCCTCAAGGGGCTCTCAGACGCCGGCGCAGGCATCCTGATGGGCACGGATTCACCGCAGATGTTCAACGTGCCCGGATATGCCCTTCACCGTGAACTGCAAGTCGTGGCCGAGGCCGGCATCTCGAACTACGAAATCCTGAAGAGTGGGACGGCTTGGGTGGGGAAGTACGTGGCCGACCATCTCGAGTTGGATGGGTCATTCGGTACCGTGGCCGCTGGCCAGCGCGCCGATCTGGTCCTGTTGGGTTCGAATCCGATGGACGACCTCGAGAACCTGACAGATCGCGTGGGTGTGATGGTCCGCGGACGGTGGGTGTCGCGGAAGGAGATCGATCTCGGGCTCGCGGCCCTAGCGGCCAAGCACGCGGGACAACGCTGACCTAGAACGCGAACAGCTTCGTGAACTTGAGCGTGATCCCGCGCTCGAGGACCGGTGTCGTCACCCCTCCGGCCAGTGACCTTCTCTCCGTGAACACCAGAAAGAGATCGGACAGGGGCGCGTGGATCAGATTGAAGCGCACGTTCGTGACCATCTCCTCCGTCGCTTCGTTGTACTGAACGAAGCCCATGAGGAAAGTGCGGGTGTCCTTCGCGTACCGGAGCTGGCCGCTGAACAGATCCGCGGTGAAGTCGGTGCCACCGAGCTTGAGGTCGTTGTGCTGGGCGGAGAGCCGCAGCGAGAAGTGCTCATTAGGGCGATATAGGCCTTGGAATGAGACCGAGGTGCGTTCGCCGTCGTAGAAGTCACCTTTCGAGAAGGAGACTCGTCCGGACAGAGCCTTGTTCCCGGCAGTCATCAGATTCATGCTCGGAGCCCGCCACCGGTATTCGCCCGCCGCGAGACTCGCACCCGCAATGCTCGTCGTCGCAAAGAGCTGCTCGTAGTGATCGGCGTAGTCCATTGTGAGCGACCCACCGTTCATAAGGCTGACCTGCACACCCGGCGTGAGCGTGCGCGTCTCCAGCGATCCGTCCAGAGTCGTATACGCGTCGACGTCGAAGTACGGGTTGATCTCCAAGATCCCGCTCTTACGGACCTTCGGATGGAACCCAACCGTCCCGTAGTAGCGACGGATCGCCGTCCGATCGATGAAGCCCGTGCCTGGGTTGAATCCGTCTCCGACATGCTTGAACAAGAACGAGGAGTTGAATACGGCGCTGCGCCACGCGGCCTGCACCATCGCGACGTTCTTGTCGTCCCCGGAAGGCGCCGACTCGTCTGTCCGAGCCGCATAGGCCGACACCACGAGCGTGGGGAGAACATTGAAGTTGCCATCGATGCCATAGGCGCGGTTGAATTCCGCGGGCCGCCCCGAAAGTCCTGTGGACTGCCGGTTTACGAACATTGCGCCGATGTTGGAGCCACCCGACAAGTGACGCTTCACCCGCGCGACCGAGAAATTCTCGGCGTCGAAGGAGGCCCCGTCTTCAGGACCGAGAACCGACCGGGTCTGCATGTTGATCAGGCCGACCTCCCATTGCTCTCCGATCCTCCCCGTCATCCGCGCCCCTGCGAGAATCGGGAGCGGCTCGCGACTCGGCGAAAGTCCGATCCTGCGCGAATGAAAGAGCCGGAATTTTCGATTCGAGCTGCCCGTGCGGAAGTTCCTGACGCTCACGTCCTCGAAGGCAAAAGTGCCCTCGTTCTCCAAAAAGAAGTCACGCTTTTCGGGAAAGAACAGAGAAAAGCGCGTGAGGTTCACCTGCTCCGCATCGACTTCGACCTGACTGAAGTCGGTATTCGCGGTGAGGTCGAGTGTGAGCTTCGGGGTGACCCCCCACTTCAGATCGAGTCCGACCGCTCCTTCGCTCCCTTCCTCAACCACTGCGGGCCCGGTGATCCAATCGCCCAGCACATAGGGCTTAACCCAGAGATTTCGACCCGCAGGCAAGTCTCTCAGTCCTTCCAATGTGCCCGCCATCGAGAACTTGTAGACGCGGAACTGAAGCGGCACCGCTGCCCACATGGAATCTTCGTTCTTCCGGCGAAGCCTCCGAGAGAAGTTGAGCCCCCACGTCTGCGGCCCTTGGGTCGGGTTGAACCGGAGCGTGGCAAACGGGATCGCGATTTCTGCGATCCAGCTCGAGTCGTTGATCGTGGTGCGAACCTCCGTAATGCCTTCCCAGGCCCGAGTGATGGACCGCTGGTCGTCGAACGCCTGAGCGTCGAACATCGCGCCGGCCGGGTTCACCGCGAATACGAAGCCGTTCTGCCTGTCGTGATAGGTGTCCAGCGCGAAGCCAAAGATGTCCGAGTTCGGCGTATCGAAGTCCTGCTCGAGCCCCGGTACGCTCAAGGCGCCGACGTTCGAGTCGTGCATGACAGCCCCGATATAGAGCTTGTCGTCATCGTAGAGGATCCTGACCACCGTCGACTCGGACGCAGGCATTCCAGGCTCTGGGGTGATCTGGATCCACGTCTCGGACGTCGGGGTCGCGCGAGCCCAAGCGGCATCGTCCAGCCGGCCGTCGATGTTAATTCCACCTTCGATCTTCAAGGCCGTCATCACGGGGCGTGGGAGCGACAGCGGATCGACCGGAGTCCTCTCGGCTCCACCGATTACCTGTGCGGACAGCGGAGATGCGATCCCGAATAAGGCCAGAAGAAGGACGGTGCTACGTAGCATGGACGTGGGCTGGAAGATTAGGAGGCGGCCAAGGATGGTCCTGTCTGTACAAGTCGAGGAAATCCCTTTTGCTCAAGAGACACCCGTCTCACGGAGGTTGCTGCCTCGGGCCCTAGAGCCCGAGCGCAAACAGCACCTGAGCAAGAAAGTAGAGTGGAAGGCCCACACCCGTGTTCAGTGGATCTGGCTGCACGAACCTCTCGCGAGCGACGAAGACGTCTGATGCCATAAAGGCAGCGGCTCCAACGGGCACCAGCAAGGGTGCCCCTGCTCCAAACGCGCTCGCGGCCATCACCAACATGAGCGAGATGGCGACGATGTAGGCGCGAACCGGCCAGATCATCCGTGGCGTGAGTTGGCTGCTGATGAGCCAGGTGTGGATCCACAGAGCCGTGGGGACGGCAAGAACGAACGCCGCCACGGCCCATTGCACTTGGAAACCGAGCGAAGCGAATGCCGTCGCGTAGGCGAGGTGTCCTAAGAGGAAGGCGGCCAGACCGCATAGAAAAGCTTGTCCACGTCCGGGCACGAGGAGGAGGAGGTCACCAATCCAGCACAGGGCGAAGCCGGCCAGCATTACACGCCCGAAGGACGACTCGGCCGCCCCGACCCACAGGGCGAGAAGCACATAACCCGTGGCCGCCGACATCTTCAGGGTCGCGGCTGTTCGACGGGCTCCTCCCGTGGAGGCCTGGGCGGAGAGAACACCCAGAACGACAACTGTCGCTGAAACGGCCCAGAGGCGAGGGGTCATGATCTCAGCCTGCCACGCTCCAGCCGCTGCTTGTTAGCTCTCTCCGAAGTCACTCGGGAGGCTGCTCCAATCTGACTGGGAACGGTACGACCAGCTCCGGCAGTGCGTATGCACCCGGGAAGTCCTCTTCGACCTCTTTTTGTTTTCCGCTCCACGTCTCGATGTCGATCCGGAATACGGCCGTGCGTTTGAGCTCGTCATCCGTCGTCGGACGGTAGTCCTCACCCGGGGTCAGGTGAGGAGCGTATTTGTCGAGAATCGCCTGAAGAGCGAATCGACATTCGCCCGCGTCCTCGACGATAGTCCCTATGCCGAACGCCACGACGCCGGCGTATTCCACCGAGAATTCGAGCGCCTCCGGAGCCGGCAGAAACCGACCCATGGCGGCGACACTGAACGCGACCTTCTGCACCTGTTCCACATTGTCGCGCGTCTTCCCTGAGCGGTGTGTGTGGAGGTAGATGCAGTGCCGTTCTTGATCGTAGAAGTACAGGTTCGAGTTGAGGAACGGCTGCCCGTCCTCCCCCACTGTCGCCATGAATCCGGCGGGCGCCTGGATCATGAAGTCCCTGACCCACGGTTCATCCTTGCCTCGGTCCCGCCGCCGCAAAGCGCTTCGTGAGTCGTCCCTTCCGGCGTTGTCCGCCCCGACCTTTTCCTCACTCACATCGACTTCTCCACGTAGTGCTCTGAAATGAGCCCACGATGCCACAGTTCGTGCCCGGCGATCAGCCATGGAAGCGCACGCACGGTGATTTCGCTATCGCTCGCGATCCCGGTCCGCGCACCCGTCTCCCCGTCGAAGGAGGCGAACAGATGCACGTTGGCACGCCGCACCGCGACCCACTCCTCGATCAAGTCCGCGAGGGGTCGATCTCCACCGTTCGAACGCACCGTCCACTCGTTCTGGTCCATCCCCGGAAGAGTGACACCGTCCTCCCTGGCCATGGTCAGAGCCCGGAACGCGAACACACGCTCGGTATCCATGAGGTGGGTGATCACCTCGCGGATATTCCACTTTCCCTCCGCGTAACGGAACGTCTCGCGTTCGGGCGTGATGCCTTCGAGAACGGTGATCGTCTCCTCTAGTTGATCGCGAAGTGTGACCGCGATGTCGCCGTCGGGGACGAGTGCCACATACTGCCGGTAGTACTCGTTGTACTCGCTGTACTCAGGGCGAGGAAGCTTGGTCATCGTCTCTCCTTAGTGGCTGATGCCGCCGTTTGCACCGATGGTCGCCATGGACGGGGGACGCTCCAACTGCAGGCGGCGGGCCGTTGTTTCGGCTTCCTGCCAAGCACGCAGGACGTTTTCTCCGGCGAGCTTTCTGAGGTCATCTTCAGTCCATCCGCGCCGTGACAGCTCTGCGAAAAGCATCGGGTAGGTGGATACGTCTTCCAGGCCGACCGGTGTGCTGGTGATACCATCGAAGTCGGACCCGATCCCG
Source organism: Longimicrobiales bacterium (assembly GCA_029245345.1). Taxonomy (NCBI): domain Bacteria; kingdom Pseudomonadati; phylum Gemmatimonadota; class Longimicrobiia; order Longimicrobiales; species Longimicrobiales bacterium. Next base: position 20,400 of record JAQWPM010000020.1, on the reverse strand, counting down.
ACGTGGTCCATTCCCGCGACCGCCGCGACGTGGTCGATGTGGTCGGCGACGTCAGCAATCGTGGCTTCCGGCTGATCCGTGAGAAAGGACGGGACGAAGGTGACCATGACCACGCCGCCGTTCTCCGGCAGGCGGCGCAGGACCTGATCTGGCACGTTCCGCGAGTGGTCGTGCACACCCCGTGCATCCGCATGCGACCAGATGACAGGTGCCTCCGCGACGTCGAGCGCGTCGTTCATCGTGGCGGGTGATGTGTGCGCGAGATCGACCAGCATCCCCATTCGGTTCATCTCACGGACGACCTCTTCCCCGAAGTCGCTGAGTCCGCCGTGCCGCGCTTCATCGCTACCCGCATCGGCCCAGTCCAAGGTGCCGTTGTGCGTAAGCGTCATATAGCGGACGCCCATCGCGTAGAACGCGCGTAGCGTCCCGAGTGAGTTCTCGATGGCGTGTCCGCCCTCCATGCCGAGCATGGAAGCGATCTTGCCGGAACCGAAGATCCGATTCACATCGGAAGCATCCAGAGCGAGTTCGAAGACGTCGGGATACTTGTCGACGATTTGAAGGGCGATGTCGATCTGCTCGAGCTGAACCTTGGCGGCGCCTTCAGCCTCCGCCTCGAACGGGATATACACAGACCAGAACTGCGCGCCGACCTTCCCAGCACGAAGGCGGTCGATGTCGGTATGGAACGGCGTGCTTCCTCGAAGGTCATGCTCAAGAGCCTCCACATCGTGGGGTGCGACCTCACTCTGGCGGATCGCCCAAGGGAGATCGTTATGGCCGTCGATGAGGGGCGTCGAAGACAGTACCCGCATGGCTTTGGCCATGTGCGGATCCTGCTGGGCTCCGACAGTACCGGCGAAAACAGCGAGAGCAGCCATCAACAGATAAGAAACGCGTCTCATGATCTTCCCGAGCTCGGTTGGCGAGTGAACAGACCTGAAGAATCGCTTCACCGACTCATCGGCGGCAAGGCGGCGGTTCCCGGCTTTCGCGAGCGTGGGCTTGATGGGCACATTGCGGAGGCAATCCACACAACTGAGGTCCACATGCTCGCTCGTCGTCTCGCTTCATCCGCGTCGTTCACCGCGATACCTCTCGGCCTAGCTCTCGTCGCGGTTACGCCCGCCCTCGGGCAGGCACCAGCCGGCGCTGATTCTGTGTGGACCGACATCGTGATGCAGTGGGAATCGACCGTCGAAGAGGAAGGCATCGTCGGGGCCTCTCTAGCCCTGATCGTGGACGGAGAACTCACCAAATTCGAGACCGAAGGCTCAGCGAATCTGTCGGAAGGCCACCCAGTAGACCGATCGACGATCTACCACTGGGCTTCGATCACGAAGACGTTCACCGCCATCGGCATCATGCAGCTCCGTGATCGGGGCTTGATCAGCCTGGATGACCCGATCACGAAATACGTGCCCGAGCTGCGCGAGGTGCACAACGAGTACGGCTCAATGGACAACATCACGATCCGTCATCTCATGAGCCACTCCGCCGGCTTCCGTGCCGGCACCTGGCCGTTCGCGGGGGGTGAGGACTGGCAGCCGCATGAGCCGACCGAGTGGAGTCAGCTCGTTTCGATGATCCCCTACACAGAGATCGAATTCGAGCCGGGGTCGAAGTTCAGCTACTCGAACCCGGGGATCATCTTCCTGGGCAAGGTCATCGAGTATGTGAGCGGCGACGTCTACGAGGCGTACATCGACAAAAACATCTTCCGCCCCTTAGGCATGCGCCGAACGTATTTCGACGCGACACCATGGGGCCTGCTGCGCTTTCGATCGAACCACTACTTCGTGGCGGAAGACCAGGTGACCGCGGGCGGCTTGGACTTCAACACGGGAATCACGGTGGCGAACGGTGGGCTGAACGCCCCTCTGGGCGACATGGGGCGATACCTCGCATTCCTTATGGGCTCACGCCTTGAAGGCAGCGACTACGACGCCGTTCTCTCCCGCAATTCCCTCCAAGAGATGTGGAACGACGTCGTGCCGATTGGTGACTCTCCCTACGGGACGTCTTCGATGGGGCTGTCGTTCTTTCTCTATGAGCAGGACGGGCATCAAGTGGTCGGTCACACCGGCAGCCAGCGTGGCTTCCTCTCGTACATGTACTTCGATCCGATCGCGAAGATCGGGGCCATCTCCGCTTTGAACACGGTCGGACTGGACGAGACTGGACCGGACTCGAACGGACTACGCGTCGCGATCACAACTCGACTGCTGAACGAACTCTTCCCTCTGTTCCGCGCAGACGCAGCGGCAGACGGAGGGAACTGAGGGAGTCCAATGGAACGTCGCGACTTCGTTCGGCTGGCCGGGACAGCAGCGCTCACACCAGGGTTGGCGACCACCATCGATTGGGACCGATTCGGTGGGGTGCGCCATTCACCCCTCTGGCCCGGATACGGGGACGCCATCGTGGTCGACGCCCTCGCGGGTCCGATCCAGTTCAACATCCCGCAGGAAGGGCTTCCGCTCAGTAACGCCGCTCTGAACGCAGTACGTGGATCAGGGATCACCGCAGTGAACATCACGGTGAACGCGCGCCCTACCGAGAACCAATCCGCCCTCGAGGCGACTGCCGCCAAAATGGAAGCATGGATGGCAGAGGCCGAACGGAGTTCCGACGTGCTCTCGGTCGCTACCACCGTGGGAGACATCCGAGCCGCGAAAGGGTCGGGCCGACTCGGCCTCGTCTTCGGCTTCCAAGACGGTGTTCCGTTCGAAGACGACCTGGACCGGCTTGACCGGTTCTACGAGATGGGCCTCCGCATCGTCCAGCCGACATACAACGTGCAGAACAAGATCGGTACCGGCTGTCTCGCGCCCAACGACAGCGGTCTGACCGACCTGGGACGGGAAGCGGTGGCGCGCATGGAGGCGTTGGGCATCTTGCTCGACTTTTCACACTGCGGCCCGCAGACAACCATCGACGGCATCCGTGCGGCGACGGGACCGGTTTCCATCACACACTCCGGGTGTAAAGCGGTGTTCGATCACCCACGCAGCAAGGACGACGCGACGATGCGTGAGACGGCGGACGGCGGCGGAGTGTTCGGCGTCTACCTCATGCCGTTCCTGAACCCCGCCGGCCCGCCCACGGCCTCAGACTTCATGGACCACATCGACCACGCTCTAGATGTGTGCGGCGAGGACCACGTGGGCATCGGGAGCGACCAGGGCATCGTTCCGCTCGATGTCAGCGGTGACTTCCCTAGCCGGTTCGATGCCGTTTCGGCCCAACGCTCCGCAGCTGGGATCGCGGCGCCTCGTGAGGACACGGTCCCCTATGTCCCGGATCTTAATACGCCGCGACGAATGGAGACGATCGCGGACATGATGGCGGCGCGCGGGCATGCCGACCGGGTGATCGAGAAGGTGCTGGGGACCAACTTCGTTCGGTTGTTCGGCGAGGTGTGGAGCTAGGCACCGCCATTGGGGCGAGGACGTCCACTAACCTGACACATCCCCGGACCGCTGCGATATTGGTCCTTCAATTCTCGCCCTGACCGAGCCCGGAAAACGTCATTCATGCTTGTCCCTCTGATTGCCCTGCTCCAGCTCGCCTCCTCCGCCGGGCCCGCCCCTCAGGCAGGCGTCCCGGAGTCGACAACCGAATACAGCGGCCGTCGAGGAGAGCTGGACGTCATGGTTCCCCGTATGGACCAAGACGTGGTCATCGACGGTGTGCTCGACGAGGCGGCGTGGGCCGAAGCCGCAGTTCTGACGGACTTCTCACAGTACCGCCCTGTAGACGGCGTGGCAGCCGAGGACAACACGGAGGTATTGGTCTGGTACTCGTCGACGGCCATCCACTTTGCGATCAAGGCGTATGAGCCCCACGGAACGGTGCGTTCCACTCTGGCCGATCGCGACCGGATTGCGAATGACGACCACATCCAGATCCTCCTGGACACGTTCAACGACGGGCGGACCGCGACGGTCTTCGGCGTCAATCCGCTCGGGGTCCAGTCCGATGGGTCGCGTGTCGAACGGGGAGCACAGTCACGTGGCTTCGGGGGACGTGGCACGCGGGACCCGGTCGACCTGAGCCCGGACTTCATCTACGAGACGCAGGGACAGCTCACCCCCTTTGGATATCAGATCGAGATGCGGATCCCCTTCAAGAGCGTCTCCTTCCAGCCTGCGGATATCCAGAGTTGGGGCATCAACGTGATCCGCCGCGTTCAGCACTCGGGCCATGAACAAACCTGGACACCGGCTCAGCTTGGGAGAGCCTCGTTCCTGGCCCAGGGAGGCACACTCCAAGACCTCCAAGACTTCGACCGGGGCTTGGTGTTGGACCTCAATCCGGTCGTGACGTCATCCGTCGACGGCAGTCCCGGTACATCCCGGTGGGACTACGATGCCTCCACTCCGGAAGTGGGCGGCAACGTACGGTGGGGCATCACCAGAAACCTAACGCTCAACGCCTCGGTGAATCCAGATTTCTCGCAAGTCGAAGCCGATGCTAGCCAGACCCAGTTCGATCCGAGGAATGCCGTCTTCTTCCCTGAGAAGAGGCCCTTTTTCCTAGAAGGCAGCGAGAACTTCCAGACGCCTAATCGGCTGATCTACACACGACGGATCGCCAGTCCGGACGTGGCGGCAAAGATCACCGGAAAGGTATCGGGCACCGAGGTGGCCTTCCTATCCGCGAAGGATTCGGACCTCGCGGGAGACGGGAGCTCTCCGATCTTCAACATCCTCCGGGTCAAACGGGACCTCGGAGAAGAGTCGACACTCGGCGTCGCTTATACGGACCGTGTCGACGGCGCGAACTACAACCGACTCGCGAGCGCCGACACGCGCCTCGTGTTCGGCGGCATCTACGACCTGCAGTTGCAGGGCGCATTCAGCTTCGACAGGAACTCGGGAGTCACACAAAACGGGCACCTGTGGGACGCAAATCTCCGGCGTCAGGGCCGTGAGTTCGGCTTCAACGTCTCTTTCAAGGGCATGTCCGATGATCTGATCGCAAGGAGTGGCTTCCTCAGTCGTGTGGGGACCGTCGCACTCAGGGGTGGGCCGAGCCTCACCCGTTACGGGAACGCCGGGTCGTTCGTGGAGCAGTACCAAGCGAGCCTGGTCCTAGAGTCCAACTGGCTCCATCAGACGTTCATGGACGGGGGGACACCGGACAACTGGCTAAAGTCGACGTTCGGACACGACTTCACGCTTCGCGGTGGATGGAACATCGGGATCTCAGCGCTTATCGAGCGCTTCTACTATCCGCCCGACCTGTATCAAGGTCTGTTTATTGAGCATCAGACCCCGACGGGCACGGAGTTCATTCCGTTCGTCGGTGAACCGAAGCTGGACAACTACGACCTGGTCCTGAGCTTCCGAACACCGAATTCCCCGCGCTTCAGCGCGAACGGCTTCTTTGCCTTCGGTCAAGACGAGAACTTCGACGAATGGTCGAATTCCTATGTTCTGCTGTGGTCCAGCAACCTCGTCTTTCGACCCACCGAACAGCTTCGAGCCGAGTGGAGTCATACGCGTCAGCAGTACCTGCGTAAGACGGACCGGACCTCAGTTCGAATAAGGTCTCTACCCCGCATCAAGGTGGAGTACCAACTCACTCGGGACATCTTCCTCCGGTTCGTTGGGGAGTACGACGCCGTGAAGGTCGACGCCCTCCGAGATGACGGCCGGACCAATGATCCCCTCGTGAGGGCCGACGGAAACGGCGGTTACGAGAGGGTTCTGGCTCAGACTCGAAACAACTTCGGGTTCGACGCGCTGTTTTCCTACGAACCGAGTCCAGGCACCGTGGTCTTCGCTGGGTACGGAAGCTCGCTTAAGGAGGAGAGGTCGTTCCGCTTCAGTGGCCTGGAACGCCGCAACGACGGCTTCTTCGTGAAGCTGAGCTATCTGTTCAGGATGAAGTGAGTGTGGACAGGACCTCTACCTGCTCGATCAAGCTTGTGATGCGATGGTCGTTCTCTGCAGACCCCCCAAAGCCAGAGGCTCGCAGCTCCTTCGCCAGTGTCTCGATAAGCGGTTTGCCTCCGAGCCGGATGGTAAGGACCGTCGTGATTCCAACGATCGGGACCAGCACGACCATCACGCCGAAAATCGGAATTAGTACTTCGATACCCATACCCTCACTCCAGAAGAGTCCTCACTGCGCGTCACCGGCCGCTCATGATGCGTTCGATGTCGTCCACCGTACGAGGCGCCTTGGCTGAGAGATTCTCGAAGCCGTCTTCCGTCACGAGAATGACGTCCTCGATCATGATCGCGATGTCCATCTCGGGCGCGTAGAGCTTTGGCTCAACCGTAAAGACCATCCCGGGCTCCAACGGTGTCGTGTAGTCCCGTCCGTCCGTGGCTTCGAGGCCCACATGGTGTCCGATGTCACGTACACCGAGGCCGGCCACTGCCGTGTACTGGGTGAGGCCTTTGCCTTGGGTGAGATAGTGTGTTGGTGAAGGCATTAAGCCCCACACGTTCTCCGCCCCCATCGCGTCGATGTCTTCGTTGTCCTCTAGGTCGTGGTCTTGATAGACCTGCGCCGCGGCTCGGATCACGTCGAGAATGGTGTTCCCTGGTCGAACCTGTGCGATGGCCGCCTCTTGAGCCTCGAGCACGATCTCATAGATGCGCTTTTGCTCAGGCGTGAATCGCCCAGAGACCGGAAAGGTCCGGCATACATCCGAGCCGTACATCGCCCACTCTGCCGCTCCATAGTCGATGAACACGAAGTCACCATCCTGCATCACTCGGTTCACCGAGTTGTAGTTCTCCGAACGGATCGTGAAGAGAGACACGGCGTCTGTCCCCGACGCGACGATCGGGGGGAATGCCGGGCGCGGTGAGCCACTCGCCTTCCACGTCCATTCCATAATGCCCGCGACTTCGAGGTCGTTCATCCCCGGCTCGATCCGCCGCATGGCCTCGATCAAGCCGTCGGCACTGATCTCCGCTGCGCGCCGCAGCGCATCGATCTCGTAGGCGTCCTTGACGACCCGCATTCGTTCGATGGCGGGCGTCGCATCGGACAACGTGCGGCCGCCGAGAGCATCGGAGATCGAGGCCTCCAGCTGCTGCTTGACGGTCTGCGGCGCTGCTAATCCGGGCGGCGCATAGAGGCTGGCGGTCTCCTTCGCGAAGTAGACGTCGTTTGAGCCCCGAACCAACACACGCAGGGCCTCAGTGAAGTCGTCCAGGGCGTAGGTCTCACCAATGCCCGTCGCGGCTTCCGCAGCCTGTCCCGGTTCCAGGCGCCGAATGAGCTGGTTCCAAGCAGACCCCAGAAGCCGATCGTCCTGAAAGGAGTACTGTGCGCCAGCGAATTCACGATGTCCCGGCAGGAAGAGCTGCTCCCTGACACCACCGGATCCGTCCGGCGAGATCATCAGAACCGCGTAGGGGGACTCCACACCCGTGAGGTAGAAGAAGTTCGGCTCCTGCTTCTTCTCGCCACCGTGCCGGATCATGTACTCAGAGGCCACGACGATGGGCGCGTCGAGCTGGGCAACCAACCGCGCGCGGCGTCCGGCGTAGACCTCGGGAGGAAACGCTATATCGGACTGAGCCGAGGCGACCGATGGTGCTACCGCAACCAGTGCAGCCGCGACGAGGACGCCCCAGCCATCCATAGCCGAACGGTTCATCAGGAGCTCTTCCTGAACGTCATTCGATTCCCACTCGGGAAATACAACGTCAGCACATCCCCGTCGACGTCTACTCGCGTTGGTTCGAGGGGGGCTCCCTCAGGGCCTCGCGCCACCATACGTAGAGGTGCCTCCTCCAGGCCCCGCATCGCCTCGCCCACAGAGAGGTTGAATAGGTGGCTGAAGACGACGCCGTCCTCAGTCCGTTCGTAGGTGCCCCCTTCCCCGGATCCACGCTTCGCAGCCCCGTTCTCATCCATCACGAAGAAGAGGACCTGCCAGTCATGTTCGGCGAAGAAGATCTGTCCACGGACTTCGTGGTCCGTACCGTCTGCGAGGAGGTAACGGTCTGCAGTCCAGGCGCCTCGGACGTCACCGGTGGATTGAGCCTGGGCCAGGAAGGGCGCACAAAGCGCGAAGGCGGCCAAGCTCCCCAGCACAGTGGATCGGACCCACATGTGCCTCTTCGGTGTTCGGCGGCTCATCGGGTGCCTGCCCGTGTGTCGGGAGTTATAACGTCTTTCTGCCAATAGAATGGGCCCGCCGTCCGCTGTCGGGGCCACACCTCGTCCAACGTGTCACCGTCGTAGAGGCGGCCGTTCATCATGACCCGGTGGATCTCACGGGAATTGCGGAGATTCTCCAGAGGATTGGCGTTCAGAATCACCAGGTCGGCGAGCTTGCCCACCTCGATCGAGCCCAAGTCCCCATCGAGACCCAGTGCATCGGCGCCTACGATCGTCGCGATTCGCAGCGCTTCATGAGGCGTCACGTCGGGGCCCATCCCCATCGCCCAAAGCTCCCAGTGGTACCCAAGACCCTGGAGCTGGCCGTGACTGCCAATGCCTCCGCGGCCACCCGCCTCTACGACTCGATCCACGAAGTCGGCAATCAGTGGGAACGGGTACTGCGACTCGTGGAACCAGCCGTTGTTTCCGGCGCCTGTCGGACCAGGGCGGCGGAGCGTCCGTAGTTGGAGATCCTCGAACGGCGTGAAGCGGCGGAGCTTCTCGTCCTCGAACACATCCTCCGTCGAGTAGAAGTAGTTCTCCGCCCACGGCCCTCCGTACGTCACGAGCATGGTTGGGGTGGTCGCCATCTGGGACTCCGCGAGAAGGCGGACGACGTCTTCGAACAGCGGCATGCCCGGCAGGTTGTGCTCGGTCCCGGAGTATCCGTCTTGGGCCATCGTGAGATTGAGCTCGAGATCAAGCGAGCCCTCCGTGGTGGGCATGAGTTCCAGCTCACGCGCAGCCTCGATGATCCACTGACGCTGCTGGCGGTTCCCCGCACCGTACATCTTGATGGTCTTGGTGTCGTAGTACGATGAATACCGGGTCATCACGTCTCGCGCGTGATTGAGGCTCTCCACGTTCTCGCTCGAAAACACACCCGGGCCGGTCGAGTAGATGCGTGGCCCCAACATGCGCCCTGCCCGAACCTGGTCCTCATAGGTCAATACGTCGGTGGTCGCGGTCTGAGGGTCGCGCGTAGTCGTGACCCCGAACGCGAGGTTGGCAGCGTATGCCCACGGCTGTGTGCGGTGGAAGTCGTACGCGGCCCTGAGGTGGGCATGAGTGTCGACATACCCTGGAAGAACGGTCTTTCCGGTCACGTCGATCTCGTCCGCACCGTTGGGGATCTGCACAGATCCACGTGCGCCGACCGCTTCGATGCGATTGTCGCGGATGATGACAACACCATTCTCGATGACTTCATCGCCGCGCATGGTGACGACTCTGCCCCCGACCAATGCCACGACACCGTCGGGGACATCCCGGTCGAATTCGACTTCGATCCGGCGTTCATCCGGAACGTATGCGTCGTCGTCCTCATCCTCGCCATGGGATTCGTCGTCGCCTTCGTCGTCCGCCTCCGCCTCTTCGTCGTCACTCTCAGCACGCTCGGCCGCTTCGACACTGTCTGCGTGGGCCTGCGCGGCAGCCAAGTCGTAGACGACGTGGGCGTTCCCTACTGACCAGTGAACCGTGCGACCGTCCGCAGACCACGTCGGGAACTGCCCGCCGATGTCCGTGAGCTTTCGCGCCGGGAACGTCGCGTTGTCCGGGTTCGACACAGAGATCGTCGGGGTTTCACCACCCACATATGGGACTGTGACGACGTAGATGTCATTCACGATCTGGGCGAGCGCCTGATCGCCGGTCGGAGCCATGACGACCAAGGACGCATTCTGTCCCCGACTCCCGCCCGAGGAAGTGCGGCCCGTGACCTTCACGTGCGACTTCCGATCTGTGCCGTCCCAACGCATCGAGACGAGCCCCTCTCCGCCGGAATAGGCCCATATGCGGTCGGGGTCGTTCGTGAAGTGGAACGAAGACATCCCACCGGTCGGAGCAATCAGCGACACGTCGCCACCTTCAGCCGGGAGCCACACCAAATCGGTCGGCTCACCGAGACTTCCTCGTGCGATCGCCTCCTCGTAATCACGTGAACTTGCCCGCTCGACCACGATCCGTGACCCGTCCGGGGCCCACTTGGGCTCTAGATACATCGCTGAGGTCGTCGTGAGTTGCTCGGCGTCGCCTCGACCGTCAGCACGGACCCGGTACACGTGTCCGCCCTCGGCATCGGTCCATCCGGAGAACACGATCCACTCTCCATCCGGTGACCACGATGGGTGTTGTTGCACCGCCGCGAGGTCATCCGCGATCCGCTCGGGATCGCCGTCCGGGTAGTCCATGACAAAGAGCTCAGACAAAACCGTGAACGCGAGACGTCCGCCCTCGGGCGACGGAATCGCGTTCCGGATCTGCTTCGCGACAAACGTCTCGGAGTCTTCGACGGGGTACTTGAAGTCGACCGACGGCCCGATGGGTAGGTCCACCTCGACCGCAAAAGGCACCTCGACGGCATCGCTGCCATCAACCGGCACACGCCAGATCTTGCCGCCGTACGTCGCGACGACTTCTCGCGAGTCGGGCGTGAAGCTCATGCCCGGGTATAGGTCCCTGCCCCCCCGGGACTCCTGATCGTCACGCTGAACCGGCCAGGCCAGCCAGTGCTCCTCCCCACTCGCAATGTCTCGAATCCGCAGCCCGGTATCCGAGATGTGACGAGACGCGTAGACCAACCACTTCCCGTCCGGGGACAGCGTCGGCCGGAAAGCCCCGCCCCATCGATTCGAACGCGACGCCGTCTCTCCAGTCTCCCGATCATACACCGCGAGCTGATAGAGATTCATACCGTTGTTGTAGAGGCTTCCTTGATTCAAGCGCCCACTGAACCACACATAGCGGTCGTCCGGTCCGAACGCGGCGCCCATCGTGCGTAGCGCAGCTGGTTCGCTGATCAGCTGAGCACCCGACCCGCCGTCTCGGTGCCACATATGCAGCTTCGAGTCTTTGGTCGCGATGATATACTGACCGTCGGGAGTCCACTCCGGACTGCCGTAGCTGTCGTGTTTGCCGCTTGTGACTTGGGTCGTATCTGCGAGGTCGAGGGACAGGATCCAAACGTTCTTGCCACCGTCCCGGTCCGAAGTGAAGACAACGCTTGCTCCGTCAGGGCTGAAGCGCGGTTGGGCATCGAAGCCCATCCCACGGGTTACTCGGCTCGCGGAGCCACCGGCGAGCGGCACCGTGAACAGATCGCCCAGGTGATCGAACAGCACGGTCTGCCCGTCGGGGCTGACATCCAGGGACATCCATGAGCCCTCGGTGGCTGTGTATTGCAGTCGGCGGCCGACCGCGAGGGGGAGTTGCTCCTGATCAGGGTCCTTGGCGGACTCTTCAGTCTCCTGCGCAGCGAGGGCTTGGTGGCCGTTGAGGTCGGCAAAGAAGCTCGAGGCAGCTAAGGCGAAGATGCAGAGGCGGATGGCACGTCTAATCATCGGATACGCGAGTTAGTGGAGTCGACTAGCTCCGCGGATCATGCGCTGAGGTGATGGGGCCCGCTAGGGCATTCTTCTGGAATGCGCCGAGCAGCAGACACCTTCAGCCTACCAAAGGGCTGCCGGACGATCTCGCTCAATGCTGATGCCTCGCGCAGCGCATGCACGATGATCGAGTCATTAGAGCGCGACGTGTGGGTTGTCCGACCGCAGCTCATCTCCCGACCGGACTCGTCGGGCCGTTTCGGCCGCAGTGTCCGGACATGATATCCGAATCGGCCTGACTAGGGTCGAGCGTCGGCTAGAGGGCGTGCTGAACTGCTCAAACGGAACAACAAATGTCTCAAGTCCGCATGAGATATCTCACCTGCGGGCCGGAAGCCGCACTTCTCCATGACGCGCTGCGAAGCGTGGTTCGTTGGCAGTGTGAAGCCGACGAGTTCCGCGAGCCCTACACCGTCGAAAGCGGCATCGATGACGGATTTGGCAACTTCGGTGGCGACTCCCTGCCCCCATCGCTCGGGATGAACCCCGTAGAACAGTTCGACCTCCAAACCACTTCCGACATCGACAGCTCTCAGTCCGGCGCGTGCCACGAACGGTCCACCTAGGCCGTCACGGAACATCCACGTACCGAACCCGTGCTTCTTCCAATGGGAGAGATGTCGCCTGAACAGCCTGGCTGAGTCCCGCCTGGGCCAAACCTTACCGTCGGAGGAGAGCGTAGCCATCACCTCAGGGGCGGCATAGAAGTCCTGAAAGTCTCTCAGGTCCGAAACGGACAGACGCCCCCCTACGAACCGAGGGGTGGTGATCACCGCCGGCGCGTTAGCCAATGGGGCTGTCGGCGGTCGGGCCGCCACGGTCGGGGGAAAGTTCGGTCATTTGTCGCACTTAGGTAGGCGGATCCTTTTTATGCTCGTTCATGGACGCGGCACTGACAAGGGATTCGACTGCCTCGTGGCCACTGGGCCGTTGGGCGCCGCTCCAGCTATCCAGCACTGTTTCACTCGTCTGATCACGGGCTTGCGTGGCTGCCCTCAGTCCCTCACGCATCGAGGTCCTACCGATGGTACCGGTCCTCAACGCCGATGGCGTCATCTTGAACGCGGCGGTTCTGCGCGACTCACAGGTACTGGGACAGCGCGTTCGCTGTCCTGCATGCGCGTCCAAGGGCTTCGCGCGTTGGCCAGGTGGATGGAACGAGCGAAACAGAGCTGGATAGCTAGGTGTGGCTGGGTGCCGCGCAGGGGCTAGTTGCGGTCAGCTAGGTCGGGGGGGACAAGGCGCGCGGGTGCGGTTGGCAAGCCCCCAAATAGGTAAGGTCCCACCCTTACGTCTAACCCCTACCTCTACCCTGTACGGATGGGGCACTCTAACGCCTCCCGCCTTCAGCTTCGCAATCGTTTCCCGCTAGGCCCGGTCGAGAACAGCGCCGACACCTTGGGCGACCAAGGCGACTAGGGCCCCTAAGAAGAAGCCGGGCACACCGAAGGCAACCGGCATGCCGACCAGCGCGCCGAACGCCATCACCGTGCCCCAGTTCAGACCAACCGTGAGAAGATCGACAACGACACCGCCAAAAGAGTAGAGAACGCCGCAGACCAGGCCGAGGTAGGCGCTCCACTTGGCGAACCTCATCGAGGTGGGCAGGACCTTCATGTGAGGATCGGGTCCATCCGGTGCCTCCGAGTGCTCGGCAAGACTGAGGTGGAGCCGACGCCGGTCGTCGACAGCCGTTCGAAGGGATGCCACAGCGAAGAACAGACCAAGTTAGGCGCCACGCTCGCTCAGCTTCGCCAGGTCGCACTTCAGGGCCTCGGCTGTGACGGTTGTGGCGTATTCATTCGAGTCTGCCGAGATGATGCGCATAGCATTGCCTCCAGCTTCGGCAACTGCATTGCGAGCCTTGTTCATCGCACCTTGAGCGTCTGCCCCTGTACTAGATCCCATGGACTCTGAAACCGCGACGATGGTAATGAACTCACAGGCCCTTTCCTTCTAGGTGTCTGTGACGGGCTGAACGGTAGCTCCCTGCGGAGTCACGGTCGCCATGCAGCCGAATCCCGACACGCACATGACCGGCGCTAGGGCTACTGCGCCTATGAATCTCATCGGGCCATCCTCCACCAAGTCCTGTAGTGCTCCACCTTCATTCTGCTCCGCCCCACTCAGGCCCGCAACTCAGGACGCGCAAAACACTATTTAGTGGTTCAGCGTAAGTGGTGGTGGAATAAGGGGTGCCCCCCGGTACTGGGGTCTCGCTTATCGGGGAAATGGACCCGTGCCAGCTACCAAATATTTTTCGGGGAACGGTATTGCAGTGGCGCCGATGTGTGCGGTCCTGCACCAGTACCGCCCCGTGGACGCCAATAAGGGGAGGGGTGACCGGCCAGCGAGTGCTTCCTGAGTCCTGACTCCATTGTGGGTCCTTCTGTGGGTCCTCATCACCCATATGCCACGGACAAAACAAACCCCACAACCTATAAAAGCGCTGCAGAGCTTGGCTTATCACTAATGACCCGGCTGGGGCTCGAACCCAGGACCTACGGATTAAAAGTCCGTTGCTCTACCAGCTGAGCTACCGAGTCGGTACGCGCATGAAGATACGATGGCCTGAGAAAAGTTGAAGCGCTTGGGCTAGGAACGCCGCCGAGCTACATCCTCAATGCACCAACACGAACGGACGAAGGGGCTGACTGAGCACGGCAGTCGCGATCGCAATCCCCTCTAGGAAGCTCCCAACCCGTAGGTTCTCATTCGGGCTGTGTTGGTTGTTGTCCGGGTTGACCGTCGGGACTGTGACCGCGGGAATCCCGAGTGTCGACACGAACGGAGAAATCGGAATCGATCCGCCGCTCGTGCGAATCTTCACCGGTTCTTCCCCAAACAAGTTCACGAGACCGGCGCTCAGCCAGAGTCCGGGCTCGGAGTCGAAGTCGGTGCGGAAGGCGTCATACGACACACGGGCGTCGAAGCGTGCGAGTCGCCCCTCAGTCTGCCGCTCCTCCTCTGTGGGGTCACGGTCTTTGATGATGTGATAGCCGAGTTCCTTGATGTGGTCCTCAATCAGGCCCAAGAGCCTCCACCCATCAGTCTCCCGCACGAGCCGAACGTCGACCTCAGCCGTCGCGGTAGCTGGCACGATCGTTCTGACCTGTTCTCCAACCCATCCGGACTGAAGGCCTCTGATATTCAGCGACGGCCACTGGACAGCTTCCTGGAGGCTGCCCGCGACTGCGTCGATCTCAGCAATCCCTAAGCGAGCCATGACTTCTCGCTGATCGTCAGGAACCGCATCTAGGATCCGACGGGTCGCCGCATCGATTTCGATTCCATCATAGAAACCGGGAATGGTGACTCGGCCCTCGTTGGACTTCATCGAAGCCAAGATCTGGGCGAGTCGAATGCCCGGATTAGGCGCGAAGTTCCCATAGTGCCCACTGTGCTGCGGGACACGGGGACCATAGGTAGTCAGTGTGAAGCTCGAGATGCCCCGGGCGCCGAACTTGAGCGACGGCCGCCCAGAATAGTGGGGTGGCCCGTCGAAGATGATCAGCATGTCGGCTGCGAGTTTTTCAGAGTATCTCTCGATCGCCGCGGGCAGCACCGGTGATCCCATCTCCTCCATCGTGTCGATGATGACCTTGATGTCGTAGTCGGGCTCGACGCCCGCAGCAGCCATGACGTCCAGCGCCTTGAGGAACTGAATGTTGGGTCCCTTAGAGTCCGAGGCCGATCGAGCATAAATGCGCCAGTCTTCGTCGATGCCCGCCTGCAAGGCGTCCCAGGAGATTTCTTCGAACGACCCGTCAGCGCCCTCCTCCTTCAACGCGGCCAGGTAGGCACTCTCCTGATTCCACGCCGAGGGGTCCACGGGCTGTCCGTCCGACTGGAGGTACACCAAAACCGTGGCAGATGGATTCGCAACCCGGCGCTCCACGAAAAGCAGCCGATTGCCCTCGGTCTCGAGCCGCTCAGCGGTAAACCCCCGGTCCGTGAACGCGCGCTCGAGCCAGGTGAGCAGCCGATCGATGTCTTCCGGGAAGTGTCCATCGTTCGGAAGCCCGAGGTACTCCCGGAACATCTCGATGGCGGGCACCGCGTCCGAGTCGACCAGCGCCTGAATGCGCTCGGGAGAGAGTTGCGCCTGGACCTGGCCAGCGAGCAAGAAAGAAAGAAGCAGGGTCGTCACACCGCTACGCATCCCAATTTTCTGCACTGACTTACTCCGAATTGAAGCGATTCAACAGGTCTCATCTCACAGTTCTAATGCGTACTGCAGCCCTGTAAATGTAAGACGATGATGAGGCGTGAGGCCGAGCTCATCGATCGCAGCACGGTGTTCCGCCGTGCCATAGCCCATGTTGCGCTCCCAGCCGTACCCGGGATAGCGGAGCGCCAGGCGCTGCATGAGCCGATCCCGCACGACCTTCGCGAGGATCGATGCGCACCCGATGCTGTGCACGATCCCGTCTCCGCCCACGACAGCGTCGTGCTCTCTACCTAAGTGTTTCACGGGCAGGCCGTCCACGACGATGTGATCGGGCTGCGCATCAAGGGCATCCAACGCACGCTGCATCGCGACGGTCGTCGCCCGGAGGATGTTGCGCCGATCGATCTCATGAACGGATGCAGCTCCGACGCCGAAAGCGAGCGCCGCGCTGGTAATGGCCCCGTAGAGTTCCTCCCGTGTCTGGGCACTCAGCTGTTTGGAATCGTCCGCGCCATCGACGGAGACACCTGCCGGGAGAATCACCGCCGCCGCGACTACCGGGCCAGCAAGCGGACCTCGGCCCGCCTCATCGACACCCGCCATAAAAAGACCGCGGCCCCAGAACCGACGCTCGTATTCGAGCAAGTCCTGGGGCCGCGGTAACCTTGCAGAGTCCGGCTTCATGCCGGGGTCACAATCAGCGAACGGTGCGCTTCTCTGGGATCCTGGCGGACTTACCACGACGGCCCCGGAGGTAGTAGAGCTTCGCGCGGCGGACTCGGCCACGGCGAACCACTTCGATGCCAGATACTGTGGGGGCCTGTAGCGGGAAGATACGCTCCACACCTACACCACTGGCGATCTTGCGAACGGTGAAGGTCTCATCGAGCCCACCGTGCTTGCGAGCTATGCACACACCCTCGAACGCCTGGACGCGCTCTTTGGCCCCCTCACGGACGAGATAAAGCACCTTGATAGTGTCACCAGGTGCGAACTCGGGGAGGTCGTCCCGGAGTAGCTCTTTTTCGATTTCTTTGATCACATCGGACATAATTCGGCTCCACGGTATTGCCGAAGGCGTTCTTAGAGAGACCAGTAATGTAATCAGGTTATTGAGAGGGTGAAGTCCCCCCCCTACGGGTGTCGTATCGGGCCGGAACGAGCCATCTTGGCCCGTCTCAATCCCCATCCGGAGCTACCATGCGCATTCTACGGATTCCCATCCTAATCATGATCGCCCTCGCGGCTGCCTGTGGAGGCGGAGAAGGAGAAGTCGAGGAAGCAGCGGTCGGCCTCGCCGACACGGATCAATCGAGGGCCGAGCGGCTTGAGAGCCTCCTCTCCACACTGGCCGCCGATTCTATGGAAGGGCGTCGCACCGGAACGGAAGGCGCTGCTAAGGCGGCTCGCTTCCTAGCCGCTGAGCTCGAGCGTTACGGCGTGGAGCCAGCCGGCGACGATGGGTACTTCCAGACGGTGCCCATGGCACGAGTGGAGATTCGCGGTCGCGAGCGTCTGACTATTGCATCTGCGACCATCGACTTCGACACGATTTCTGCGGACAGGATCTTGGACACCGAGGTCAACGTCGTCGGCATCATTCGCGGCGCGGACCCCGAAGTCGCGGGAGAAGCCGTGATCCTAGGAGCTCACTTCGACCACGTCGGCATAGGTCAGCCGGTCGATGGTGATTCGATATACAACGGAGCCGACGACGACGGATCTGGAACCGTCGCGGTGCTGGAGATCGCCCGGGACATCATCGAGAGCGGCACCGCACCCCGCCGGACCATCATCATCTTGCTCAGCACGGCAGAAGAGATGGGTCTGCTCGGGACGCGTTACTACATCGACAACCCTGTGATCCCGATGGAGCAGACCGTCGCGGATCTTCAGATCGAGATGATCGGGCGTCCCGACTCATTATCGGGCGGCTTTGGGAAGGGTTGGCTGACGGGCTTCGAGCGCACCACGATGGGCGACCAGCTCAGTGCCGCTGGATCTCCGATCGTCGCAGACACCCGCCTCGACCAGAATTTCTTCTTTCGCAGCGACAACATCGCGTTTGCGCGCCTGGGTATCCCCGCGCACACCCTGTCGTCGTTCAATATGCATACCGACTACCATCAGCCGTCCGACGAGGTAGCGATGGTCGACTTCGGGCACATGGCGGCCCTGGTAGACGCCGCGGTGGAGGCGGTCCGTTTCCTCGCCGATGGGCCGAAGCCGGCATGGAAAGAAGGCGGAATGGAAGGACTGGGGAACTGACGTTGAGCCTCTATGAGCTGGACCTCGATCTGTCACTGACGAGGGACGACTTCGAAGCAGCGCGCGCTCGAGTCGCGCCGCACACGTACCACACGCCACTGCTCACATCCCGCTCCCTTAGCGAGGCCACCGGCTTCGACATGCGCCTAAAGGCGGAGATCTTCCAAAGGGGTGGATCGTACAAGGTACGCGGCCCGACGAATCTGATCGGCCAACTGACGGTCGAAGAAAAGGCCCGCGGAGTCATCTGCTCGTCCGCGGGCAACCACTCCCAAGGTGTGGCGATCGCGGCTCGGCAACACGGCGTAAAGGCCGTGGTGTGTATGGCCGAGAACGCGACTCCGTCAAAGATCGCAGCGACGGAGGGCTACGGGGCAGAAGTCATCCTACACGGCACGATCTGGGATGAAGCCAACGAGAAGGCGTTGGAGCTCGTGGAGGAGCGAGGGCTGACCTATATACACCCCTTCGACGATCCTCGGCTGATCGCGGGACAAGGGACGGTCGGCCTCGAGATCATGGAGGACTTCCCCGATGTGGATGTGATCGTGGTGCCCATAGGAGGGGGCGGGCTCATTTCCGGCGTGTCGATGGCAGCAAAGAGCATCAACCCGGAGGTGCGGATTATTGGCGTAGAATCCTCTGGTGCCCCCGCCATGAAGCTCAGCGTTGAAGCCGGCCATCAGGTGACGCTCGACGAAGTCGACTGTGTAATCGATGGACTTCGTGTAAGAAGGATCGGCTACAACACACGCTCGGTGGCGGCCCGATTTGTCGACGAAATAGTGACGTTGCCTGACCAACAGATCTTCGAAGCGCTCCTCTGGCTCATGGAGCGAGCTAAGCTCGTGGCCGAGGGTGCGGCAGCGGCACCGGTCGGAGCTCTGCTTCAGGGGCTCGTAAAGGCGCCAGCCGGAGCGAAGGTCGTTGCCGTCTTGAGCGGGGGCAATTTGGACACCGAGCAACTGCGTGGCTTGAGCTGGAACTAGTCTCTGCTCAACTCCGGTCTCCGTTCCACCGTGATCCGTTCGGCCTGCTCCTTCTTCCACTCATCGATCTTCGCGTGATCACCCGAGAGTAGTACTTCTGGCACTTCGTGCCCTCGGTACTCCGCCGGTCGAGTGTAGGACGGAGCGCTGACCTGTCCTGCATCGTAGAACGAATCGGTTGATGCAGCCTCGTGGTCTCCGATCGCTCCGGGCAAGAGTCGCACGACCGCGTCCGTGATGACCAACGCCCCGACCTCTCCCCCGGACAGTACATAGTCACCGATGGAGATCTCTTCGGTCGCCAGATGGTCGGCCACGCGTTGGTCCACGTCTTTATAGTGACCACACAGAAGGGTTAGATCGGGCTGCACGCTCAATCGTACCGCGTCATCATGCGTGAACGGACGGCCCCGAGCGGACAGTAGCACGACCGGGCCCACAGGCGCGACGTCATCCATCGCCTCAAAGAACGGTTCGGGCTTCATCACCATCCCCGCCCCTCCCCCGTATGGGAGAGCATCCACGGTCCGGTGCTTGTCGTGGGTGTAGTCGCGTAAGTCGATGAGGTTGTACTCGACCAAGCCCGCCTCAGAGGCCCGCTTCGGAATGGACAGTCCAAGAGGGCCTTCGAAGAAACTCGGGAAGATCGAGACGATGTTGATGCGCACGATCAGAGATCCAAGAGTCCGTCGGGCGGGTCGACGACGAGCCGTGAGGCATCAGCGTCCACTTCAACAACGACCTCTTTTGTGAAGGGGATCATGTACTCCTTCTTCTCCCCGCGGACCTCAAGCATGTGCGCTGGGCTGAGCTCAAAGATCTCCGCGACTTCACCGAGTTTCTGACCCGCAACGGTCTCGACCTTCATACCAATTAGATCGTGGAAGAACACTTCGCCCGCGGCGAGCGGAGCGACGTCCTCAGCGGGAACGAAGAGGTATCGATTACGAAGTCGATCGGCCTCATTCCGGTCATCTACTCCTGCGAACACGATGAGATGTCCGTTCTGAAACGGCCGCACCGTCTCGATACGCAGCGGCGGCAGATCGGGATCCGGCTGCTCGTCGTCCTTACCACCCAGACGAAAAACCACCCCGGGGACAAAGATGCCCTCGGGGTGGTCCGTCAGCGGCCCAATAAAAAGCTCACCCTTTGTTCCGTGCGGCCTATTTACATGCCCCACGACGAGAAACTTCGGGTCTTGGCGACCCATGAATCAAAGACGCCCGAGGGTTACTCGGACTTCTCCTCTTCGGTTTCTTCGGCGTCGGCAGCCGGCTCTTCAGCAGCTTCCTCTGCAGGAGCTTCCTCAGCTTCGGCCTCGGGAGCAGCAGCTTCCTCTGCAGGAGCTTCCTCAGCTTCGGCCTCGGGAGCAGCAGCTTCCTCTGCAGGAGCTTCCTCAGCTTCGGCCTCGGGAGCAGCAGCTTCCTCTGCAGGAGCTTCCTCA